>CAYVAP010000648.1:0-3232 GCA_964449365.1 uncultured Bacteroidia bacterium | reverse complement strand
GGGCTACGAAGCGGAATTGGTACAAGGCGACGGCTCCGAAGGCTGGAACCGCTACGCGCCCTACGAGCGCATCGTGGTAACGGCGGCTACTCCCGCCGCCCCCGAAGCCCTCAAGCAACAACTCGACCTTGACGGGAGGTTGATCATTCCGGTAGGAAGCCGCGATCAGCAGCACATGCAGGTCATCACGCGCCGCGACCGCCGTGAGTATGAGGTCGAGACCCTTACGCCCTTTCACTTCGTGCCCTTGCGGGGCAGGTATGGCTTCGAAGATGAGGCTTAGCAGGACCCCTGCGTGAGCGCTGAGAGGAGGTTTGGCTGCCCTCCATTCCATTTCCCCCCTTCCGTGGAATTGTTACCTTTGACTTTTCCATCCTCTACCCCCCAAAGCGAATCAAGCCATGTTAAAAGGATTTTTCCACGTCCCGGCCCCCCAAAACGAACCCGTCAAAAGCTACGCCCCCGGCACCCCTGAGCGGGCCGCAGTGCAACAGAAATACCAAGAGCTGCTCGGTAAACAGATCGACGCGCCGCTGTTCATCGACGGCCAGGAGATCATGACCGATGAGCGCAAGCCCCTCACGCCGCCTCACGACCATCAGCACGTGCTGGGCCATCATGCCTGGTGCAACCAAGGCCACGTACAGCAGGCCATCAACGCCGCGCTGCGCGCCCAGCCCAAGTGGGAGGCCATGGCCTGGGAGCAGCGCGCGTCCATCTTCCTCAAGGCTGCCGATCTGATGGCCAATCGCTACCGTGCCGAGATGAACGCCGCCACTATGCTGGCCCAGTCCAAAAACGTCCATCAGGCCGAAATCGACGCCGTGGTAGAGCTGGTCGATTTCCTGCGCTTCAACGCCTACTACGTGACGCAGATCTACCAGGAGCAGCCCCGCTCGGACGACGGCATCTGGAACCGGGTGGAATACCGCCCGCTAGAAGGCTTCATCTTTTGCATCACTCCCTTCAACTTCACCGCCATCGCGGGCAACCTACCCTCTGCCCCCGCCATGCTGGGCAACGTCTGTATCTGGAAGCCTGCCGATAGCCAGATCTACTCCGCCCGGCTGATCATGCAGATCTTCCAGGAAGCCGGCCTGCCCGACGGCGTGATCAACCTGATCTATGGCGATGGGCCGACCATTGGTGATGTCGTCTTCAAGCACCCCGACCTAGCTGGGCTGCACTTCACCGGCTCAACGGCCACCTTCAAAGCCCTCTGGAAGGAAATCGGGGCCAACATCGATCTTTACCGGAGCTATCCTCGCATCGTGGGCGAAACCGGTGGCAAGGACTACATCCTGGTACACCCCAGCTCGGATGTGCGACAGGTGGCTACCGCCATCCTGCGCGGCAGCTACGAATTTCAGGGGCAGAAGTGCTCGGCCGCGTCGCGGGTTTATCTGCCCAGCTCGCTCTACAATCCCGTCTTGGCGGAGCTGAAAAAGGACATCGCTACCCTCAAGATGGGCGATCCTGGCGATTGCGGCAACTTTGTCAACGCGGTGATCGACCGCCGGGCCTTTGACAAGATCACGGGCTACATCGAGGGCGTCAAGGCCAGCGACGACAGCGAGATCGTGATCGGCGGCGGCTACGACGACAGCAAGGGCTACTTCGTCGAGCCGACCGTGGTGGTGACCACCAACCCCCACGCCACCACCATGGAGGAAGAGATTTTTGGCCCCGTGGTGACCATTTACCAGTACGAGGATCAGGACTGGGAAAAGGCCATGGCTTTGGTGGATACCACCAGCCCCTATGCCCTGACTGGGGCGGTCTTTGCCAAGGATCGCTACGTGATCGAGCAGGCTACTTGGCGCTTGCGCCACACGGCGGGCAACTTTTACATCAACGACAAGCCCACCGGCTCCATCGTGGGGCAGCAGCCCTTTGGCGGCGGGCGCGGCTCCGGCACCAACGACAAGGCAGGCTTCCACACCAACCTGATGCGCTGGGTGTCGCCCCGCTCTATCAAAGAGACCTTCGACGCGCCCCGGCATTATGCCTACCCATGGAATGAGTCGTAGGGATGCTGGCCGGTGTGAGCGGGGCACAGGGGAAGCCAGGGTAGATCTTGGCCGGAATACAATTGCGGGCACCAGGGCGCTCCGACGTACGGAGGCGTCGGAGAGCTAGTGCTTTGTCAAGTTAAAAAAGATGGGTAAGCGGTCGCAGATTGTTGAGCAGATCCCATTCAAGTCTAGGGTCGTCGAGCCTAGGGCCCCTTCCCCAGGCTCGACGGAGACTTGAAGAAAAATCCGAGTTTGGCGGGCCAAACGGCGAGACGGTGGGATGGAGGGACCCGCCGACGAGCTTTCAACGCGGAGAGGCGTCAACAGATGCAGCGATCACCCATCATTCGGGAGTTGACAGAGCACTAGTTTCATCCCATTTTTCCGTACTTTTCGGCACCATTCGACTCATCAACCCATCGCTATGCGGCAGGCTTTCATCGAAACTATCACCAAGGGCTATACCTTCGAGGGCCCGTCCCTTCAGCTAGGGGGCGCGGTCTTTGCGGGTGAAACCCAAACGGGCACCTTCGTGCAAGTCCCCCTCAAGACCATCAACCGCCACGGGCTGATCGCCGGGGCGACAGGTACAGGCAAAACGAAGACCCTGCAAATCCTGGCCGAGCAACTGGCCAATCAAGGGGTGCCGTCTCTGCTGATGGACATCAAGGGTGACCTCAGCGGCATCGCGCAGCCCAGCGAGGGGCATCCTAAGATCGAGGAGCGTCATCGAGCCATCGGCTTTCCCTTCGCGGCCAGCGGTTCTACGGTCGAGTTGCTCAGCCTCTCCGACGAGCCAGGGCTGCGCCTACGCGCCACCGTGAGCGAGTTTGGTCCCGTGTTGATCAGCAAGATTCTCAACCTCACCGAGGTGCAAAAGGGCATCGTGGCGGTGCTGTTCAAATACTGCGACGACCACGACATGCCGCTGCTTGACCTGGAGGACTTCAAGAGTATCCTGCGCTACGCCACTGAAGAGGGCAAGGAAGAGATCCAACGTGAATATGGCCGCATCTCTACCGCCTCGACCGGGTCCATCATGCGAAAGCTGATCGCGCTGGAACAGCAAGGGGCCGATCTCTTTTTTGGCGAGCCTTCCTTTGCCGTGCAAGACCTCTGCCGCCTCGATGCGCAGGGGCGAGGCATCGTCTCCATTCTGCGCCTGACCGATCTGCAACATCGCCCCCAGCTTTTTTCCAACGTCATGATGAGCCTGC
>CAYVAP010000647.1:0-3236 GCA_964449365.1 uncultured Bacteroidia bacterium | reverse complement strand
CCCTTATACCTTATTTCCCTTATACCTTATTCCCTTATACCCCTGACCGTTCATACAGGTGAGTGCTGCTGGTCAAGATTCTATGCGAATTTCGAATGGTTAATTACTTCATTCCGAAAGCACTAGCCCTCTGGCAGCCAATCTACTACCTTGTGGTCTCCAGTATGATCCAGATCACGAATATCAAATAAGAGAGCAACAGCAGCCACGATTCGAGGTAATTGAGGGAGAGTCGCCTGCGCAGCGCGATGAACAGTTGAACGATGGCCACGCTCAGAAAAATCATGAGGGGCAATGCGATCCCAAAGTTGACTTGAGCCGTCCCAGCGATCAACACGGCAGCCGGAACGGCTACCAGCAAATCGAAAATGTTGCTTCCCAGCACGTTGGCCAAGCTAGGAATCCCTTTCCCCTGCCGAGCCAGGCGCACACTCACCAAGGTATCAGGCAGACTGGTCGCCGAGGCGATCACCAGGATTCCCCAAAGGAAACTGGGCGTATCGAAATATTCACCCAAAAACAACGCTGCGCGGACCAGCCCCTCCACCCCTATCACGATCAAGACCAGGCTGGCTACCAATTGGAGCCATGATTTTCTGGGCTTGAGGTCATCCGCTGGCGGCTCCGCCTGATACTCGCTGGTCGATTGTTGTTGCAAAAAAACGTACAGCCCATATACCAGCAAGGGTACCAGGGCGAGTCCTCGTCCCATGGTGCCGACCAGGGGCTTATCAGGCACTGGCGCATAGATCACCGCCAAGGCCAGCACCACCATCAGCACCGCTACGCTGAGGAGGTAAAATTGGGATTCTTTGTACACCAGCTCTTGGTTGGCTTTCAGTTTGTCAGGCGAAAATAGTCCTGAAAGGCCGCTGATGACCAAGATGTTGAAAATGGCCGAGCCAATTACGGCTGAGAGGCCCAGCTCGAATTCTCCGTGAATGAGGGTAGCCAGCACTGTGCTGGAAAGCTCGGGAAAACTGCTGCCTATCGCCACCACCACCGCCCCATGTACTGCGGGCGGAAGGCCATAGTAGCGCGAAAGGCGCTGCGATGAGCTTTCGAGCCAATCACTCCCCAACCAAATTACCGCCGTAGCTACCACGATGACCAGAAGGTAAATTAGCAGGTCTATCATGAGGATTGAGGGGTACGGTCGATGAAGGCCTGGACATACCCAGCCGCCTGCTGATGCTCTTCCAGGTCCTCCTGCCACGCAATCAGCAGCGGTACCCACTGATCGAGCACCGAGATGGACAGACGGTAGCGAATTAGGGGTTGGCCATTGCGAGCCGGCTTTTGCCCCTGCTCGATGCGAATGCTTTGCACCGTATCGAGCGGATACTGCTCGAAATACACCACCCGAATGCCACGCTTGGCCTGGACAGTAACACGATTGGCCAGCCGATTGAACACCACCTTGTGATGCTGCGGCACCGTGAGGGCAAAAAGCAACCCCAGAGCGGCAAAGGTAGCCCCTAACCAATAGGGCATGCGATACCAAGACTGTACCCCGTATTCATCGATCATGCCGAGCGTGAGCAGGAGGCCAGCCCCTCCGATTGACCAAGGCAAAATCTGCATCAGCATGTTTTTTTGCTCGATGATCAGTCGCTCGGCGGATGGCTGGGTAATTTGCATGGCGAGAAAATTGGTGCGTGGAGGAGTGGGCGATAATCGAAAAGACGACGCAAGTTGCAGCCTTAGCAGGCCAAAGACAAGCTATTGAGTCCTTGTATGCTCCAACTGATCGCCTTGCCTGAGGTTTCTTTCTCCCAGGGATTTCTCCCATCTTTGTGCTTCTACTCACTTCCAGATCGACCTTTATGGCAAAAAACTCCGCCCGGCAGATCGTGCTGCTGACAGACTTTGGCCAGCAAGATGGCTATGTCGGCATCATGAAAGGCGTCATCAGCGGCATTGCCCCTCAAATACCCGTCATCGACCTGAGCCACGACCTCCCCCCTCAAGATCTGATGGCCGCGCGCTTTGTGCTGTGGAATAGTTACCGCTACTTTCTGACAGGAACCATCTTTGTGTGCGTGGTCGATCCCGGAGTAGGGAGTCAGCGCCACATTCTGGCTCTCAACACCGGCGAGCACATCTTCATCGCCCCCGACAATGGCCTGCTCGACTACGTGATGGCAGAGCAGCGCGCCAAGCATCTATTGCGGGTGGAGTCGCCCCGCGTGATGCGCGACGACATCAGCCGTACCTTCCACGGGCGAGACATTTTTGCCCCAGCCGCCGCCCACATCGCGGCGGGCTTTCCTTTCACCATGATTGGCCCCATGCACCCCTATATCTTGCCAGCCGACCCATGGGTGCGCCTCGACCAGCCGAGCGTCGCCGCTCAGGTCATCTACGTCGATCATTTTGGCAACCTGATCACCAACCTACGCCTACCCAGCGAAACCATTTCTGCCGAAATCCAAATCAGCCAGCACCGCATGGCCTTTTCTACTACCTATGCTACCGTGGCTGAAGGCCAAGCGCTCGCCCTGCGTGGCAGCCACGGCCTGCTGGAAATTTCTGTCCGAAACGGCCACGCCGCCCAGCAGCTTGGGCTTGGCTATGGAGCCAAGGTCGCGTTTGTAGGAAAGTAGGAGACAAGCGCCATCTCGGATATTAACCCAGGCTATCCCTCACCCGTGGATCGACTCTGGCGTAGAGCCAATCTGCGATGAAATAGCCCAGCAACGTAGCCAGGGCTGTGAGGGTAAACATCGCCATTACAAAGGGTACGTCGTTGGTTTTGACGGCTTCGAGCGTTTCGCGGCCTAGGCCCCGAATCAGAAACACCTCTTCGACCACCACCGCCCCCACCAGCAGGGCGGGCAGCACCCCGGTAGCCACCGTGATGAGCGGGAGCAGGGTGTTGCGAAAAGCATGTCGCCACACCGCCTGACGGTAGCTGAGTCCTTTGGCTAAGGCTGTGCGCAGGTAGGGCATCTGCATTTGCTCTTGCAACGTGCTCCGCAGCAAGCGGCTGATTTGGGCAAATCCCGCGTACGCGTAGGCGATCAGTGGTAGCGGCAACTGGGTGAGGTACTGCTGCCAGCTCAGTTGCCCGGGGTGCAGGTCGGGGGCCAAAAATCCGCCCCCCAGCATCTCTGGATCAGCAAAATAGGAGAACAACAGGGTGCCCAGCCAAAAGGTGGGGATGACCTCCAGCACAAAGCCCAGCATCGCGCTGCCCCGGTCGCCCAGCGAGCCCGGATACATGGCCGAAAAAA
>CAYVAP010000646.1:0-3239 GCA_964449365.1 uncultured Bacteroidia bacterium | reverse complement strand
GCAGGTGATCGGAGTGATCGAAGCAGGTGATCGGAGTGATCGAAGCAGGTGATCGCGGTGATCGAAGCAGGTGATCAAGGTGGTCGCCAGCGCAACGGTCTCGCTTCTCACAGCGCAGCGGTCTGACTTCTCACAGCGCAGCGGTCTGACTTCTGTCCTCTCACAGCGCAGCGGTCTGACTTCTCGCTTCTCGCTTCTCAATACCTCCGAAAGCGCACATGCTTGAAGGTCAGGGTCTTTTTGATGCTGCCGTCCTCCTGGGGCAGTTCGACGCTCTCGCGGCGGGTGGTGGCATAGACGGGGATGCGGCCCCGTGCTTGGGCGTAGAGCACCATGCGATGGGCCATGCCGAAGTCGCCCTGGATGAGGACGAAGTCGCCGGGAGCGGTCTCTTCGCGCAGGTAGGCCTCGAAGGGTGCGGCCTGATCGTCGAGGCTTTCGGGCTCGGGGTCGAGCTGGGACCATTGCTGCTGTAGCTCCGGAGGCAGGTAGTGGAGGTCGGTCGCGCCGAGGGAAGCGCGGGCGTCCTGGGTTTGTTCAGGGGTGAGCTTATGGGAGAAGAAAAGATGGAGAGAGGGCACAGTTGGGAGTTAAAGGTGAAAGGTAGGGCCCGGTCGCGAGCGGGCCATGGTTTAGATCGGTCGCGAGGGGGAGCCATCAGGTCAGGCCATAGCGCTGGTCAAATTCCTGGGCGATGCCCAGGAGGTGGTCGTCGAGTTTTTCTTGGGCAAAAGCCAGCAGCTCGGGGGCGATATGGCGATAGGCGGCGTAGGCGATGCTCCCGGTGATGCAGGCGATGGTGTCGCTGTCGCCGCCGATGGAGATGGCCAGCCGGATCGACGATTCGTAGTCCTCGCTTTCCAGAAACGCCCGGATGGCCTGGGGCACGCTGCCCTGGCAGGTGACGTCGAAGCGGTAGCCGGGTCGGATGTCATCCAGGGGTTGGTCCAGGGCGTAGCCAAAGGTCTCGCTGAGGTAGGCCGCGATCTCAGGCTTGGTGCGGTCATGGCGAGCCATAAAGATGGCAGCGGCTACCGCCTGTGCGCCTTTGATCCCTTCGGGATGGTCATGGGAAGGCGCGGCGCTGTCGCGGGCGGCCTCCAGGGTAGCTTCCAGGCTGTCAAAGGCCCAGCCCATGGGGCTGACCCGCATGGCGGAGCCATTGCCGTAGCTGCCGTAAGGCTGCGGCTCGTCGCTGGCCAGCCAGCGGCGGAAGTTGCCGCCGTAGCCGCGGCCGGGGTAGGCCCGGCCATAGCGATGCAAGGCCGCGCCATAGGGCTCGCCCCGCAGCAGGGCCTCGGCCAGGGCAAAGGTCAGCACGCTGTCGTCGGTGAAGTCGCAAGCGGGATGGCACAGCTCGAAATCGGTGCCTTGGTAGTTGTTCCACTCAAAGCGGGAACCGATGAGGTCGCCGAGGGCGGCGCCGAGGAGGAGGGACATAGGTGAGAAAATTGGATGGTTGGGGGATAAGGTAGGAAACGCCGGTCTGGTATGCGCCTCTCCATTCGGAGAGGGATTTGATTTTGATGGGCGTGGCATGAGGACGACGGTAGGGGCCAGTCGCGACTGGTTATTGTGGAAAGGGGGATTACAGAATCAGGTTACCATAGCTTCTTTCACAGCCTGATGATGCTCTTCGAGTTTTTTCGCAAAATTGCTTGCTTTGAGGCTATCGGTGTAGCCGCCGTGGTTGATGTCATTGCGTAGCTGGGTCAGGCTGTTGTAGCGCGGGGCCCAAGCCAGGACCATTTTGTGGCCGAAGAGGAAATGGCCGACATCAGGATGGGCGGCCAAATCGCCTCCCCACTCTTCTTCTTTTGGTCTTTGTTTCAGCTTGCAGAGACTCAAAACCGCAGACAGGATGTTGCGCGGGGCTTCCTTCTTCCAGTCAAAAAAGCCACTATGAGGATTATTTTCTGCGGCCAATTGCTGGCAAAACCAGGTAAGCAATCCTTCCTGCAATTGGGTAATGCCCTGCTGCACCATCTGATGGTCGATACACCATCCCACTGCTGCCAGCCAACTAAGCTCACCAGCCTCGACAAGGGGAGAAACCTTTTGATGCACGGTTTCAAGTATGGGTCGCAGGGGGGGTATCAATGTATTCGTCTTCAACGCATCTGAAAGGGAATCAGGAACAGCGGACTGCGGAATACTCACAATCTCTCTTCCTCGATTAGCCTTTATAGTGCTCGTGAGTTTATCTATTCCCCTGGCCACATCGTTTAGGTTTCTGGCCTGTAAATCCTTTCCTTGAGAGGAAGCCAGCAATGGTCCAACCTCTGCTTGAGTGAGCTGCTGCCAGCGCTTTGAGATTCCGTACTGGACAAAATCCTGGGCAGCCGAGGTCCAGTCCTGCAAATCTGAAAAGGCCTTCAGGTTTAAAATCGGGGCATTCCTTTCTTCGACAGGCAGCTCTTTTACCTTAAAAGCTGGTCCCAACTTTTCGAAAGCACCATAGTACACGCCTGCTACCTCGATGTTTTTCATCGCCTTGGCGTAGTGAATCAAAGACATACCCAGCATCGGCAAGGAACGAAAAGCATGGGTGATATCGAAAATGACCCGATCTCCCTCCTCCAAAACCTGATATACCGCTTCGAAAATCGACCAAATTTCCGCTTCGGAAAAGCCGTCAGCGATGTCAACTTGCCCAAACGTAGCGCGCAGGTTCATCCCGCCCAATACGCTTTCAAGGCCTTGATTGGGGATGTCATTGGCCTTGGTTTGGGGATTGAACTGGTGGTGGTCCAACCAGTTTTTTTGCTTCGCCTCCTGCGTCGTGAACACCACGATTCGGTCAGTGGCGGTGAAATGCTGACAGTAAAGCTGGACGAGTGCCTGCTGCACATAGCTTACGTTATCTACCGAGTGGTTTGGCTCGTGTTCCGGATAGTAGTTGCACCGGATGTAGCTATTCGTGCCGAGAAATGAAAGGAAGATGTTGCGCATAATCAAGCAATAAGGTTAGGTCGTTTTTTCTCCCACATACTGTCCCACGATCCAATCCAAAATCCCCAGCACCTTGTCCAGCTCGCTGAGGAAATAGCGGTCGCGGTCGATGTGAATCGTCTGTTCTGCCAGCTTGAGAAATACCCACTCGAAGCCATTGGTAACGGCCCCGTAGATGGTCTCGATGGGTTCGCCCATCTGCCGGTTGAAGAGGCGAGCGGCGTACATCTCTGCGGCGCACTGAGCAAAGCCTTCGTCGATGCCTCGGTTTTTGCTTTCGACCAGGC
>CAYVAP010000645.1:0-3247 GCA_964449365.1 uncultured Bacteroidia bacterium | reverse complement strand
CTAGGTATAAGGGTATCAGGCACTTTGATCAGCCCCCGTTCATATTGGCTCACTCAGTGGCCGCCCAAGCGGCTAGATTTACTTTCAACCTTCAACCTTCAACCCTCACCCCTCACCCCCGAACCAAAAACCGATACAACACCGGAATCACGAACAAACTCACGGGTGTGCCCACCAGCATGCCGCCGGTCAAGGCCCAGGCCAGCGGCTGCTGCAATTCATTGCCCAGGCCGCTGCCCCACAAGAAGGGCAGCACCGCCAGGATGGTGGTCACCGAGGTCATCACGATGGGGCGCAGCCGCAACTGCCCCGCCCGGTGTAGCGCGACGGGCAGCGACATCCCCTCGCGGCGCAGGCGGTTGATGGTGTCGATCTTCAGGATCGAATCGTTGATGATGATGCCACTCATCACGACCATGCCGATCATGGCCATCAGATTCAGCGATTGTCCGGCTAGCCACAGCGTGAGCAGTGAGGCCGACAGGTCGATGGGCACCTCCAGCAGCACGATCAGGGGCAAGCGCAGCGATTCGAATTGCATGGCCAGAATGGCATAGAGCATGGCCAAAGCCCCCACCAAAACGCCCGCCAGTTCCCAGGCCAGGTTGCGGCGTTGGTACAAGGCTCCCGTGAGCGACAACTCCAGCCCTGGCTGAGCCGCCACGGCTTGGCGTAGCGCCTGTTCGGTACGGGCCTGTTGCCCCGCCTCGATGGTCAAGGGCAACGGCACGTAGCGCCCCTCGACCCCGCCGTACAGGGTCTGGTAATCGCGGGCGGGCTGTACCTCGATCAAACTACGCAGCGGCACGAAGTCGCCCGCCGGGGTGCGTAGCAGCGTCTGCTGCCAGGCCGAGTCGGCCTGCTCGTCCAGCAGCACTGGCACCGCTTGCTGTCCTCGGTACAGGTCGCGCAGGCGCAAGCTCTGCAAGCGGGCTTGCAGCGCCTGGGTCAATTGCTCCGCCGACACCCCGTAGCGCAGCAGCGCCGCCTGATCGGGCGTGATCAAGCTGAGCCGCTTGAGTGAGGGGCCAGGCAGGCTCAGCGCCGCACAAACGGGCTGCACCATCTCCACGCTGGGGTAGCGCTGCCCGCCTGCCTGGCTCAGCCGCGCCTCCAAAGGCACAGCTTGCTCGCCAAAGATCTGCTCAAACAAGGTTGGGGGTGGGGCCAGGCTGGCCTGGGCTTGCGGGGCCTCGCGCGCCAACCAGTCCTGCACGGCCTCGCGCAGCTCCGTCCACGCCAGACCGGGACGAGCTTGCAGGTAAAAGGTGGCCTCGGCGGCGGTTTGGCGGGCCGCCCGGTCGAGCAGGTATTGCTGCTCGCCCATCTGCAGCAGCCGCTGCTGGGTCAGGGGAGCCAGGGCTGCCAGCAAAGCCCGGCTGCGGCGCTCATTTTCGGCCAACGTCAACGGCGCGTTCCAGTCCAGTTGCACCAGCAACTCGTCGCGGGTGAAGTCGGGCAACTGCCGCAGGGGCAACTGCCAGGCGGGTAGCAGGCCCGCCAGGGCCAGCAGCGCCATTAGTCCTACAAACAGACGCGGATGATGCATCACCCAGGCGAAACCTCGCTCGTAGCCACGCAGCAACCACCCCGCCGGCGCTGCTGAGGGGGTGGCTCGACCGCGGTACCAGCGGTGGTACAGCACCGGCAGCAGCGTGATGGCCACCAGCAGGGAATTGCCCAGCCCGATGCTCACGGCCAGGGCCTGATCGGTGAACAGCGCCCCGGCGATGCCGCTCAGAAACACCAGCGGCAAGAAAACTGCGGCTGTGGTGAGGGCCGAACTGATCAGGGGAGCAATCACCCCCTGCGTACCTGCTACGCAGGCCGTGTAGAGGTCGTCCCCCTGCTGTCGGCGCTCGGCGATGCTGTCCAGCACGATGATGGCATTGTCGATCATCAGGCCAATGCCCAGCACCAGCCCGGAGAGCGAGATGATGTTGAGCGAGAGGCCCAGCAAGTAAAACCAGAGCAGGCTCATCAGCAGGGACAAAGGCAGGCTCAGGCCGATCATGAGGGCCGCGCGCCCGGAGCGCAAAAACAAGCCCATCACCAGGCTGGCCAGCAACACGCCCCAGAGCAGGCTTTGGGCCAGGTTGTCGAGTGAGGCTTGCAGCAGGGCGGTCTGGTCGCGGCTGCGGGCAAATACCAGCGCGGGATATTCCTGCTCAAACTGGTCGCGCACGGCCTGCATGTTGCGGTCGAGCGCAGCCAGGCGGGCGTCGGCTTGCTGGATGATGGCCAGGGAAAGGGCTGGCTGTCCTTCGGCCAGAAAGCGTCCGCGCGGCGGCTGGGCGATGAGGCCCACCTCGGCCACGTCGCGGAGTGGCAGGGTGCGCGCGCCGACTGGGAGGTAGATCGCAGCCACGGCCTCGGCGTCGGTGAGGCGATTGGCCAGGCGCACGTTGTATTGGTACTGCCCCTCGCGCAGCAGGATGGCACCGGGTTGCAGGTCGTGGGCGGCCAGGGCTGCGCGGATGTCGGCTTGGGTCAGGCCCAGGCTGCGCATGCGGGCGGGGTCGGGGCGAATGCGGATGGCGGGCAGGTCGCGCCCGCTGAGATCGACCATGGCTACCTCGGGCAGTTGCTCGATGCGCTTACGGATCACCGTTTCGGCCAGTTCACTCAGGGCCAGCAGTTTGTCCGGCTCTGTGGCGGCATCGACCGAGTCGCGGTAGCGTAAGCTGAGGTAAAAGACTGGCAGGTCGCTGGCGCTGGCCTTGATGACGTTGGGGCGCGGCAGGTCGCGGGGCAACTGCTCCAGCAGGCGGTCCACGGCTTCATTGACATCTAGAAAGGCGTAGTCCAGCCGGGTGCCAAAGGCAAAGCGCAGGCGAATCAGGGCCGCGCCGTCGCGGGTTTCGCTGCGCAGGTCGGCCAGGCGATTGACCTGCAACAACTGCCGCCGCAGGGGAGCCACCACGGTTTCTTCCAGGGTGCGGGCGCTGCGCTCGCCGCCGTTGACCTGCACGGTTACTTCCGGTAGCTCCACGTCGGGCAGCAGCGATATTGGCAATAGCCCCAGGGCCACACTCCCCAGCATCGCCAAGGCGACGGCTACCGTGCAAACGGCGATGGGGCGGGGGAGGAGGAAGGGGAGCATGGAGTTGAAGGTTAAAAGTTGGGAGTTGAAAGTTTGAGGACGCTTACCAAATCGGGGGTGATCGGGGTGATCGGGGTGATCCGGGGTGATCGGGGTGATCGGGGTGATCGGGGTGATCGGGGTGATCGAGGGTGATCCGGGGTG
>CAYVAP010000644.1:0-3248 GCA_964449365.1 uncultured Bacteroidia bacterium | reverse complement strand
GGAATCATCAGGCAAGTTTACGGAGACGGCTGCTTGATGACGTTTGCCGCGGCTGAGCCTGCGGTGCGCGGTGCCCAGGCGATGCAGATGGCCTGCTTGCAGGCCGCTATTCCTGTGCGGTTCGGATTGCACCTCGGCGAGGTGGTCGAAGAGGAAGAACATATCTACGGCGAATCCATCAACGTAGCCTCCCGCATCGAGTCCATGGGTCTGCCGGGTGCCGTGCTGCTTTCGGCCCAAGTGCAGCAATCCCTGCCAGCTATGCCCGAGCTTCCCCACCAAAGCCTGGGGATTTTTGCTTTTCGCAACGTAGAAACGCCCATCGAGGTGTTTGCTCTCAGTATCGAGGGCCTGAGAGTCCCCACCCCTGATCAGATGCTGGGCAAGGGCAAAGCCTACCTGATCGACAACACTGCACCGCCTGCCCGCGGGCAGTCCGACTTCATCCAGATCCTGATCGTGGAAGATGACATGATCGTGGGGGCACATATCTCCATGGTGCTGGCCGAGGCTGGCTACAGCGTACTGGGCCTAATACCGACGGGCGAGGCCGCTTTGGCGCAAATCCGGGTGCATCCTCCTGACCTAGTGCTGATGGACGTGCAGCTCAAGGGCAAACTCGACGGAGTAGAAACCGCCGCTGAAATCTACCATAGTACCCAAGTGCCGGTCATCTTTCTGACGGCCAACTCTGACGCAGCCACTTTTGCGCGAGCCAAAGCCACTTTTCCCTATGCCTTCATCAGCAAGCCCTTCCGGCCCTCGGCTCTGCTGCAGGCGGTAGAGCTAGTGGTGCAGCGCATGCAAGAGGCATCGGCGCTAGCCCCTCAGGCCACCGAGTCAGCCGCTACCACGCCCTTGAGCGGCCACCTCTTCGTGCGGGACAAAGACCGCATGGTGAAGGTAAAGCTCAGCGACATTCGCTACGTAGCGGCTGAGCGGAATTATTGTCGCATTCACACCCACGATCGACAATACTTGCTCAGCAGCCCCATGAAGTCGCTGGAACCGCACCTCGGCGAGGAATTCGTGCGTAGCCATCGCTCTTTCGTGGTGAACATCGACGCCATCAAGGGCTTCGATGAATTTTACCTCTACCTCGATCAAGATTCCATTCCGCTAGGGAAATCCTACAAAGAGGCAGTACTCGGGCGCCTGAAAAGGATTTAGGGACAATGGGTATTTGACGTTCGGCTCACAAAGCCTCACGAGCCTGAGTGTTCGGCTTGCAAAGCCTCACGGGCCTGAGCCTAGACATCATTTCTCGACTCGATTCTTTGAGCAAGGAGGATTTCAAAAGCCGGGCGACCTTTTTTTAACATTCTACACAGCCTCTCTACACGGCTAAGTTGGCTCAATGAAGGATTGAGAACTCTTGTCCCTCAAATTACCATTCCCATAATTTATTTAAAACTGCGGGCACTTCACCCAGTCGAGGATCAGGTTGAGCCGCACACAGGTATAGATATACCAGTCGGTCTGGGTATTGTCGCCGCGAATGCCATTGACTTCCAAAGCGCCTAGCGGAAATTCTCTCTCGGGATAAACGGATCGATCGATGCGGTCCATCAAATTTAGGGCTGTACTGGACATTGCGATGCGGTCATTCGCTTGGACATATTCCCCACTCACATCATCCAAATAATCGGTGAAGGTTTTACGAAAGCCCGTTTCGACCTCCAGATCGATCAGATCGGTGAGGGCAAAGCGCACCCCTGCGCCCATGGGCACGGCCAATTGTACCAGGCTATATGGCTCCGGATACTGGGGTAGGCCGGTTTGCTGCCCTTCCGTGCCCAAGGGTTGCAGAGGAATCCATTGGCCGCCTAGCTGGGCCTCAGGATTGAAGCGGAAGATCGAGACCCCCCCAAACACATAAGGGACGTACTTGGGGCGGTAATTGAAGCGGCGATCATTGGGCACGAAGTCGAAGACTACCACTGCGTTGACTTCGCTGATCTGGGTGCGGAAGTGCAGGTTGCGGCGATTCCGGGCAAAACTGCCAGAAACCGAGTCGGCCGCACGTGCCCAGCCATGGAAGAAGCCCATGCGAAAGCTCATGAATGGATTGAGTCGATACTTCACATCCGCGCCAACACCCGCTTTGGTAAATCGAAAGGTAAAGTCGTCATCGAGGTCGCCCAGGTAGTTGGTAGAGCCGCCCGATACGCCGACACTGAAGTACCCATACCGAAACTGGGCCTGAGAGGAAATCGCTGCGCTCAGCAGCACGATGAGAAGAAACCAATACTTCGCAGCCTTCATGTGGAGGGGGATTTTTCCGATGAATACAAGTAGCAAATAAACTGATAACCAGGCGATTGATTCAGACCCTTGGCAAGATCAGCCCGGGGCACGAGGCCCCACGATTTTTTCGACAATCGTATAATTCTATTTCGATACAGTACAAATTTGATAACGATTGCTCACACTGGAAAGGCAAAATTGGCGATAGCTTACACCCTGTCTCTCCGGTAGTTCGAAGCTGAACATTCCAATACTGAGTGTCGATGACATCGGAAAACCCTACACGATTGGTTGTATATTTGGATTGATCTGCCAGGCGCTAGGTCTTGGCCGACCGTTTGTCCCCCAAGCAAAGTACTCACTAGGCGCGAAATTTACATCTTTATTCACCCGCCTCCTGTAAAGTCGGTGAATGAGTGAGGGGGAAAAAAGCTGCCCCCTTTCAGCTTAGACACTGATTTCAAAGCCTCGCAGGGCCTCGTTGAGAGATGTTTTTTTGTCGGTGCTCTCTTTGCGCTGCCCGATGATCAGTGCGCAGGGCACTTGATAAGTCCCTGCCGGAAACGCTTTTGGCACCGTACCGGGGATCACCACGGAGCGCTCGGGCACGTAGCCCTTGAACTCATGGGGCTCACTGCCCGATACGTCGATGATGCGGGTCGAGGCGGTGAGTACCACGTTGGCTCCTAGCACGGCCTCGCGGCCTACTCGCACCCCTTCTACCACGATGGCCCGGCTACCGATGAAGGCACTGTCTTCGATGATCACCGGAGCGGCCTGCACCGGCTCTAGCACCCCACCGATGCCTACCCCACCACTGAGGTGGACATTTTTGCCGATCTGGGCGCAGGAGCCTACCGTAGCCCAAGTATCGACCATGGTGCCACTGTCGACGTAGGCCCCGATGTTGACGTACGAAGGCATCATCACCACGCCCGAGGCTAGGTACGAGCCGTAGCGGGCCGTCGCGGGCGGCACCACACGCACCCCACGTGGCTGGT
>CAYVAP010000643.1:0-3250 GCA_964449365.1 uncultured Bacteroidia bacterium | reverse complement strand
CATGAAAAACAAAGCGCTCATTATCAGGTAGTTGTTGCTCTTAAAGTAGAATTAGATACAACTTTTGACGCTGGCAGCCAGTTATACTCACTCAAAAGCGCTAAGACGCTATGAAAGTGCAAAGCAATGGATTGAATGCTGTATCAAGCAAGACATTTCACGCAAAACCACAGAGTGTATAGAAGATTTGCTCTGCGCCCTTTCTCTACGAGCCAAACCACCGCGAACTCTCCGCGCCTCTGCGCCACCGCGTGAATTCTTCTCTGCGCGCTTTCTTTCCCCTCTACGAGCCAAAAATTTCGCGCCATCGCGAGCATCAAAACGAAACCCACTATGATCGCCTCCGACATCCAACACCAAGCCGTTTCCGACCTGCTCCGCGAAGTCTCCGACCCGGAGATCCCCGTGCTCAGTGTGCTCGACATGGGCATCATCCGCCGAGTAGAGGTGAACGGTGCGCAGGTGCAGGTAGACATCACCCCCACCTATTCCGGCTGCCCCGCCATGGACACCATCGCGGTGGACATCAAGCGAGCCCTGGCCCAGGGCGGCTTCGACACCAAGGTCAAGTTGGTCCTCTCCCCCGCCTGGACCACCGACTGGATTACCCCCGAAGGCCGCCGCAAGCTGGAAGCCTACGGCATCGCCGCCCCCCTCGATCAGGGCCTCGACAAAGCCGCCCTGCTCGGCGAGTCAAACCTGGTGCAGTGCCCCCAATGCGGCTCCAAAGACACCCGCATGGTCAACCGCTTTGGCTCCACCGCCTGCAAGGCCCTCTTCCAGTGCAATGACTGCCAGGAGCCCTTTGATTACTTTAAATGTCTCACCTGAGTTGCAGACTTCAGCGTATAGCCGTATCTTTTCTCTAAATATGAACCGATATGACGATTGTGCTAAAAAAGTCGCTAGGCGCAGAAAAGCTGAAGCAGATCATACGGGAGGCTGAAAAGCCAAAAGGGTTTGATACCTATAAGTTTTGTGGGACGATCAAATTGACGGTCGATCCATTAGTCTTCCAAAGAATGATTCGAGATGAGTGGGACTAGTTACCTCCTCGATACCAACATCATTCTCTATCTGCTGGCGGGCGAACGCTGGCTGATTTACTGTTTCGTAGCACCCTATGCGTCTCTGAAATAACAGAGATAGGGCTATTGAGCTATCCAGACATCTCACAAAGAGAGGAAAAAACGATAGAGCAATTTTTATCGATGGCAGCGATTATTGAGCTAAACGAACCTATCAAAGCTCACACCATTAGTTTGCGTCGCAAATATCGCTTCAAGTTACCCGACGCCATGATTGCGGCCACCGCGCAGCATATGAATCTTCCCCTTCTTTCTGCTGACAAGCGACTGGAGAAGGTAGAGGAAATCACCTTCTTCTTATATGAGCTGTAAAATTCTCACTGTACTCAACGTCCCTCGAATTGAGAGTTTGATTGCGCGGATTTCGCAGAAATACGCTTCCCTCCCGGCTTTCTGATTTACCGGGATCTGCGATCTGCGTCTTTAGTGAGATTCGCTCGAGATACAAATAGAACCACTTTTGCGGCTGATTACCCGTTACATTCACACGGAGGTACTAAGTCGCAAAAGGAACACCAAGCATTGATTCAGCCCAACTCAACGCCCAAATGCGCCAGTACCCGCTGTTGCCCTTCGCGCAGCATCGCCACGATTTGAAAAATGTCATCCTGGGTGGCGGTAAACGCATCGCTCACGGCGTAGTCTGTTCCTCGTAAGACCACGAAGAACCAAAATCGCCCTTGTACATAGCAGCCATACAAGGGAAAATCTGACTGGTTGAGCGCCTGTGCGGCAAGCATGGTAGACAGAACCTGCGCCAGCGGATCGTTGCTGCGCTTCTTCTCCTGCTTGTATTCGTGCAAAAAGAAAAACGGACGTTCGGGTTCGTCGATGCCCTGTGCAATCACAAAGTCCACGATGCCACTGAGCTTGGTATCATGCAAGACTGCGCTAATGCTGCGCTGGGCGAATATCTTGTAATGCTTGCTTTTCAAGCGACAAACCTGAATCAAAGGACTGATAAAGAAGAACTTCAACTCGTCTTCGTTCCAGAGGTCGGCGTTGTAGATCAGGTCTTCTTGAAGTTCTTCCAGCCGCCGTCGATCTTCTTCGCTGATGGCAGGCTGAATGGCCAGCCAAGTGTCGAGCAGGTCGAACCCTCGGTAGTGCCGAGTCAACCCAAAGGTGTGATGTAGCTCTCCGATCCGCCACTGTTCAAAGGTCTTTCGGCTCATTCTTCGCGTTTTGGAAAGAAAGATACGAAAAAACAGGCTGTGAACGGCATCTGCCCCCCTACCAAAAGGTCGCCTGCCGTCATCTGACCGCACCCAACCGAACACTCGTTAGGCACAACTTTTGCGGCTGATGGTCAGTTATATCCATGCAAAGGCACCAAGCAAACGCGGGGATCAGCCAACCATCTTGTCATCACCTCGCAAACTCTGCGTCTTCGCCACACACACCTAGTGCTTCGCATTCGAAATTCGTAATCAGTAATTCACAATTGAAAGTGCTGCTGATCAGGACTCTATGCGAATTTCGAATGGTTATTATTTCATTCCGAAGGCACTAGCACCATCAACCATTCAAAAAATCAACCACTCAAGCCTTTCCCCCTCCTATGGATACCCAATTTCTCCAACGCCTACAGACCGAACTCAACGACCTCGACCAAGCCGGACTTTACAAGCGCGAGCGCGTGATCACCAGCCCCCAAGCGGCTGAAATCACCGTATCGACCGGCGAGCAGGTGCTCAACTTTTGCGCCAACAACTACCTGGGCCTCTCCAGTCACCCCCGCGTGGTACAGGCCGCCAAGGCCGCCATCGACTCCCACGGCTACGGCCTCTCCAGTGTGCGCTTCATCTGCGGCACCCAGGATCTGCACAAGACCCTGGAAAAAAAGATCGCCGACTTCCTGCATACTGAAGACACCATCCTCTACGCCGCCTGCTTCGATGCCAACGGCGGGGTCTTCGAGCCATTGCTCGGTAAAGAGGACGCCATCATCTCCGACGCCCTCAACCACGCCTCCATCATCGATGGGGTGCGCCTCTGCAAAGCGGCCCGCTACCGCTACCAGCACAACGACATGGCCGACCTCGCAGCCAAGCTTCAGGAAAGCCAGGGCGCCCGCACCCGCGTGATCGTTACCGACGGCGTCTTTTCCATGGATGGCACCATCGCCCAGCTCGACAAAATCTGCGACTTGGCCGATCAGT
>CAYVAP010000642.1:0-3257 GCA_964449365.1 uncultured Bacteroidia bacterium | reverse complement strand
TCCTTCCCTGACTTGGGACAACTCTACGAAACCATGCGGCAAAATCCTGGTCTGGAAATCGAAATCCGAGGCCACACCGACAACATCGGCGAGGAGTCGGTACTCAAATCGCTCTCTGAAGCACGAGCCGCACGGGTGCGAAGGTACCTGATCGAGCGAGGCATCAGCCCGGCCCGGGTCAGCAGTCGAGGCTTGGGCAGTACCCAACCAGTAGTCAGCAACGAAGACCCCGCCACGCGCCCGCTCAACCGACGGGTGGAGTTTCGGGTGATCAAGTTGTAGAAGGATCCTTGCCACCAATGACGCTGAACCGCCGCGCATAATTACCCTTCGACCTCCTCGCCATGGCTACATCTTCATCGATTGACTGGTCTGATGCCTTGCAGGAATATAGCCTGTACCTCCACCTGGAGCGTGGGCTAGCCGCCACCACGCGGCAAGCTTATCTGCACGACGTGAAACGCTATGCTCGCTACGCCGAAGAGGACCTGCGACTGTCTAGCCCGGCTAAGGTTTCCCCCTCGCATCTGCAGCAGTTTTTGAGCTTTTTGGTGGAACAGTGCCTACTGGGCGAGCGCTCCCTGGCTCGCAATGTATCAGCCCTGCGCTCGCTACACAGCTTTTTGTTTGCCGATGGCTTTTGCCCGCTCGACCCCAGCGATATGCTGGAAGTCCCTCGTTTTGGCCGCAAGCTGCCAGTCGTGCTTAGCATCGACGAGGTTGAGGCTATCCTCTCGGCAGTCGATATCAGCGCCTCAGCAGGCCTGCGCAACCGCGCCTTGCTGGAAACCCTCTATGGCTCAGGGCTGCGCGTCTCGGAGCTCAATTCCCTACAAATTTCGCAGGTATATTCTACCGAGGGTTTTCTACGCATCCGGGGCAAAGGCGGCAAAGAGCGCCTGGTTCCTGCGGGAGGACCGGCCCTCGACTGGATCGAGCGCTACCTCCGAAGGGTCCGCCGACATCAGCGCGTCAAGCCCGGGCATGACGACATCCTGTTCCTCAACCAGCGCGGGGGAAGGTTGTCGCGGATATCGATCTTCAATTTGGTGAAAGAAACTGCCGCGTTGGCAGGCATCGACCGATCCGTCAGCCCTCACACCTTTCGGCATTCGTTTGCCACCCACTTGCTCGAAGGAGGGGCCGACTTGAGAGCCGTGCAAGAAATGCTGGGGCATGAGTCCATTACCACTACCGAGCTATACTTGCATCTCGACCGGGAAAAGCTACGCGAGGTGCATGCCCTGTATCATCCTCGGCGGTGAACGGATCTACTGCTTGGCCACTTCGGCGGGATTGATGGGGGCAAAAGGATCCGCTTCCCCTGAGGGAAGCTCATCAGGTAGCGGCTCGACTTGGGGGCGTTTTTGCTTGCGCTGCTTCCACACACAATCGCATACCAAGCGGAGGGCCACCAACTCGTTGACGGGTGTTTCTTTGGCTGAGCGGTAATCCCAGGGCTCATTGGGCACCAGAACCAGGCGCGGATGCGGAATGTCGTGCTTGCGGCTGAGCAGTTTGGCTACCCGCTTGAGGCGACGGCGATTGAGACGATTCTGCCGACGATCAAACCGCCGATACGATCCATCTACATGGATGCGCAGACTCATGTCGGGGTACGATTCCAGCAAGAATACCAGGTACCTCAGCTCTTCGTGAGAGGTCTCGGACAGACGTGTACTGCGCGAGGAGGAAAAATACAGATGCGGCAATACACAGATGGGGGTTGCCTCCGTGGTGTCGACATGATAAAAGTCTAAAAGGTCTTGACCTCTTAGCAATGAGGGACCAAGCAAGAGCAGTAAGCCGAGGAGTGTGTACCGCAGCATGAGCACAGGGGGGTGAAGGATTTTCAGAAAAAACAAACCAATCGATCGCTATTTCTAACGAGTAATATACGAAGTTATTACGCTTTGATCATTGACGCAAGGTAGTTTTTTGCTGGCCATACCGTTTTCGCATGCTGGTTTCTGCGGCTCTTTTCCCCCCTGTGGCCCCCTCAAAGGGGCATGGCAGCAAGGTTGAGCTTTGCTCAATCGAAGGAAGTATTCCCCTGCAGGAGGACACAGGGGGTGAGCCTTCACCCAATATGGGCCTTTATCCCCTGATAATCAGATGCGAATAGTAGATGCGAGTAGAATATCCGATTCCGGAATAGTCAGTTTTTTTGAAAAAGCATGGCATGCTCTTCGTCAGCCTGTGGCTTGATAACAAGTAGATACCCGAGAGGGCTACCCGGCTTCTATTACAGGTCGAACCAATCGCTTACCGTGGGCCCAAATGAGGCTTCGCCCGCCTGGTGGACAAAGTCATTGGCCTCGGGGCGATAGCGGTAATCTTGCCCCCAGCGCACAAAATGTCGTGCCACGGCATCGACGCCCTCGACCAGTTGTGCCATTTCCTGATCGGTCATCACGGGGTGAATGGAGAGGCGAATCCAGCCGGGTTTGTTCACCAACTGGCCTGCGTCGATCTGACTGGTGATCTGCTGCGAAACCTCTGGGGTGATGTTGAGCAGATGATGGCCATAGGTGCCGGCACATGAACAGCCACCCCGCGTTTGGATGCCAAAGCGATCATTGAGTAGCTTGACGCCGAGGTTGAAGTGCAGCCCCTCGACGTAAAAAGAGATGATGCCCAACCGCTCGCGATGCTCTCCCGCCAGCAGATGCAGCCCTGGCACCTGATCTAGCCCGGCAAAGAGGGTCTGCATCATTTCAGTCTCGCGCTGACGCATGTGGCCGACGCCCATTTTTTCCTTGAGACGAATGGCCAAAGCGGCCTTGATGGTCTGTAGGAAAGCCGGGGTCCCGCCATCCTCTCGCACCTCGATGTCATCGAAATATTGATGCCCTCCCCAGGGATTGGTCCAGGCCACGGTGCCGCCTCCAGGCTGATCCGGCACACGGTTTTCGTACAGGTGCTGATCGAAAATGAGCACTCCCGGCGTACCAGGCCCTCCCAAAAATTTGTGAGGCGAAAGGTAAATGGCATCGAGCTTTTCGGCGGGGTCGGCGGGGTGCATGTCGATGTCGACGTAGGGCCCTGCGCAGGCGAAATCTACGAAACAAAGCCCCCCATGGCTGTGCATCAGCCGGGCGACCTGCTGGTAGCAAGTCTCGATGCCCGAAACGTTGGAGGCAGCGGTCACCGACGCGACTTTGGTTTGACGGTCGCGGTATTGATGCAACAACCGCTCTAGGTGTTGCAAGTCGATGAGCCCTCGCTCGTCGGGCAGGATACACTCTACGTCAGCC
>CAYVAP010000641.1:0-3259 GCA_964449365.1 uncultured Bacteroidia bacterium | reverse complement strand
TAGGTTAAGTGCTTTCCAGCCAGCTCATCACGGTGAAGGCATCTATTCCCCCCCCAGCCTCACCGTGCCCTGTCCACCCCCCTGGTGCGGGGTGACAGCCTAAGTCTGCTCTCATGTAAGCGTGTAGCGCTCGCCTGGCTTTCGTAGCGAGGTCGAGCCGCTGGAGCTTGCCTGAGGCTTTCATATCTTCTTTTTCTCGGTTTTGCCTGACGGTCCTCCTTTCCTGGCAGCTATAGCTGACCAGGGCTTATCCCCCATTGCCGCCATTCCGGCAAATGGGATGGGATCGCAGTGCCTTATTTTTCTCACGCATCAACTCTCACCTACTATGAATTATTTGCGTTTACTATCAGACCCGCGACTTTAGGCTGGAAGAAGCGACCCGCACCTTGGATGCAGTGGTAGTTACTGCCACCAAGCGGGAGGAGGAAATCACCGCTGTACCTACCGCCGACACTTCGCTTTCGGCGAAGAAGATCGAAGATACCCGCACCTGGGGCGCTACCCTGCGCTATGACCTCTGATTATGTACCACCGCCGGGCGGCGATAGGCCGCCCGGCATTCATCAACCAACCTTTTTTATGAGACTTATCACGACCATATGGCTGCTAGCCCTCCTCGGTTGCCAATCCGGGAGCCAGCAGGCTTCAGACCAACAAGCAGCCGCCGGACATGCGCACCATGCCCCCGCCAGCGAAGGTACGGCCAAGAGTCCCCGTCAAACGGCCATGGCCAACCTCGGCGAGGTGCATGTTCATATCGACTACGCCGCCCCATCGGTGCGGGGCCGCATCATTTGGGGTGGCCTCGTGGCCTATGATGAGGTATGGGTGAGCGGTGCCCACATGGCGACCTCTATCTCCTTCATGGGCGATGTGTCCATCGAGGGCGAGGAGATCCCGGCGGGGAAATACGCTTTCTTCGCCATCCCGGGTCGGGAGGCCTGGACCCTAATCCTCAACCGCAACTGGGAGCAGCACCTGGCAGATGACTACGACCCGGCCGAGGATGTGCTGCGCTGGCAGGTCCAGCCCGATACCATCGACCTGGTAGAATCGCTCGCCTATCGGGTGCAGCCGGCCGACTCCACCGTAGCCCTGCAATGGGAGCGGCTCCAGCTTCGGTTCAAGGTAATGCCCATTCCATCCCATAATCACCTGCTATGAAAAACCTAACTTTTCTGATGCTGGCTATCCTGGGCCTGACGGCGGCTCAAGAACCCGCTTCCCCCGAAGCCTACAGCCTCGCGGACTCCCTCCTATTGGAAGAAGCGATGGCGGATTTCAGCTTTGCGAACCACGCCGAAGCGATGACCAGGCTCTTCGGCCAACCCCGACATGACATCCGCCGCATCGGCATCCTGGTTTACGACGGCGTCAACGAGCTCGACTTCATGGGCCCCCGCTACGTGCTGGGCCAGTCCATGGGAGCCCAAACCCAGCTCATTGCCCTGAGGCCAGGCCATGTGACCACCGTCATGGGCGTGGAACTGGTGCCCAATACCGTGATCGATTCGGTCGATAGCCTCGATATCCTGATCATCCCCGGGGGATTTCATGGCACGGTGCAGGCTGCTTACGACACCCGGCTGCACGACTGGATCCGGCGCATCGACGCGACGACCACCTATACCGGAGCTGTCTGTACCGGTGGATGGATACTGGGCGCCAGCGGCCTGCTCAAGGGCCGCCGGGCCTCTACCAACTGGTACCGCGAAGAGGAGTTCCTGATCAAGTATGGAGCGATTCCTGCCCATGAGCGTTATACCCGCGATGGCAAGTACTGGACCTCGGCTGGGGTGACGGCAGGCATGGACATGGCCCTGGCGATGTTGCAGGATATCTATGGCGACCGCTATGCCCAAGGCGTCATGCTCGATATGGAGTATGATCCCGCCCCGCCGCTGCGCGGCGGCAGCCCGGAGGCCTCCGATTGGCTGGTGCAGCAGTTTATGACGCGGATGTATGACGGCGGGGTGCTGCCCTTAATCGAGCAACTGGAATCCCAGGCACCGGAGTAGTATTTTCGTTACCCTTTCAAGAACATTTTCCTATGAACAAAAGAACCTTTCTCAAACAAAGCGGCTTGCTGGTCGGTGGCCTGTGGCTGACCCCATGGAGCGGCTGGGCGGCCCCTGCCGTTGCCCCTCTTAGCACCAATACCTTTTCGCTGCCCGAGTTGGGGTATACCTTCGACGCCCTGGAGCCCCGGATTGATGCGCAGACCATGCAGCTCCACTACGGTAAGCACCATGCGGGGTATGTAGCCAATCTCAACACGGCCATTACAGGCAGCGCATTTGCTGGCCTTTCGCTACGGCGGGTAATGAACAAGCTTGGAGCACAAGACACGGCGATCCGCAACAACGGCGGGGGACATTACAATCACAGCCTGTTTTGGAAGCTACTCCTGCCCGCTGGCGAAACCGCTCCGAGCGAGGCGTTGGCTGCGGCCATTGCGCGTGATTTTGGCTCGATGGACAAGCTGCGGGCCGACTTGCTACAGGCTGGTATGAAGCGCTTCGGCTCGGGCTGGGCGTGGGTAGTCGCCGACCGCAACGGGAAGCTGGCCATCTGTTCCACGCCCAACCAGGACAACCCGCAGATGTACCGGGTAACCGAACAGCCGGGCTACCCCATTCTCGGGATCGATGTTTGGGAACATGCCTACTACCTCAAGTATCAAAATCGCCGTCAGGAATACCTCGATGCCATCTGGCAATTGCTCAACTGGACAGCGATCAGCCAGCAATACCAGGATTCCCGGCACCCCTTCGTGCTGTGGGAAGCGCTGGATGCTTTTCACGATGTTATATCGGCAACCTGGCACCCTGCCGAGAACGGCGACCTGGGACCCATCAAGGCCCGCTCCGCCGAACTGGCGCAGGCTGCCAGGGCGCTGGAAAAGGCCGAAGTACCTTCGCAGTTTGACCCCGAGCGGCTGGCCCTCGGGCGCAGGCAACTGCGCAAAGACAGCGTCGCCCTGCACCGACTCGTGCAGCGGGGGGGCGGGGATGCGGAGATCAAAGCAGCCCTCAAAGCGCTGTACGGCGTGTTTCATCAGGTGATGGGCGAGTGTATGGAGGAGTAGCGCTTGGCTTTGCCGTCCGCGATCTGACAGGGACAGCCCGCACTCGACCGAGACCTAATACGCCTCCGGTAGCCGCGGCGCCAGCCAATCCCGGATGTACACGCATAGAGATACGTGTAGATCAGGAAAATAATCAGGCTGCTCCAAAGCGGGCAGCATGCCGGGCTG
>CAYVAP010000640.1:0-3270 GCA_964449365.1 uncultured Bacteroidia bacterium | reverse complement strand
ACTATGGGCGCATCTCATTTTGTCGCATCCGCTGCCAACCTTGTTATAACCGCAAAACCTGCAAAGGTCGCAAATGGTGATCTCCTTCGAGTCCTTCGTGGTTAAGCGACATTTTGAGATGTACCCCCTGAAGAGGGAGGAAGGCTATTTTCCTCGTAAATAACTAACTCCAGTTGACTCAAACGGCGCTTAAGGATGCAGGTGGATGGCACACAGAGAACAAAGAAAAACGCAGAAGCCTTTTTCTTTCTCAGCGCCGGTTTCCCGTCTGCGAGCCATTTCAAGCGAGGGGGCAGGGGTAGGGCCTCAGCATCTCTCACAGTTGCCAATCGATCGGGTCTAGTCCTTTTTCCTGCAAGAAGTCATTGGTCTGCGAAAAATGTCGGCAGCCGTTGAAGCCCTTGGCCATGGGCGAAGGGTGGGGCGCTTTGAGCACCTTGTGGCGGCTCGGGTCCACGATGGCCCCTTTTTCCTGGGCGTATTTGCCCCAGAGCAGAAAGACGAGGTTTCGCTTGTCCTTATTGAGCACATTGATCACCGCGCTGGTGAACTGCTCCCAGCCTTGCCCGCGATGCGAGCCGGCTTTGCTGGCCTCCACGGTGAGGATGGAGTTGAGCATCAGCACCCCCTGATCAGCCCAGCGGGTGAGGTCGCCGTGGCTGGGCTCTTGGAAGCCCGCAATGTCGTCGGCCAGTTCCCGGTAAATGTTGCGCAGCGAAGGAGGAATCTGCACACCCGGCGGCACCGAAAAGCTCAGCCCCATGGCTTGCCCGCGCCCGTGGTAGGGATCCTGCCCGATGATCACGGCCTTGACTCGGTCGTAGGGCGTATGCTCAAAGGCGTTGAAAATGAGCTTACCCGGCGGGTAAATAGGCTTGCCAGCTTGCTTTTCTCGCTTGAGAAAGTCTTTGAGACGCAAAAAGTAGGGCTTCTCCCATTCGTTGGCCAGGACTTCTTTCCAGCCTGCTTCGATTTGGACGGTAGACATGGGGACAGGTTTTCAGTGAACAGTGAACAGTGATCAGTGATCAATGATCAGTAATTTCGGTGAACAGTGAACAGTGAACAGTGATCAATGATCAGTGATTTCAGTGATCAATGAACAGTGAACAATGATCAATGATCAGTAATTTCAGTGAACAGTGAACAGTGAACAGTGATCAATGATCAGTAATTTCGGTGAACAGTGAACAGTGATCAGTAATTTCAGTGAACAGTGATGGGGTCTTATGCGAGTAGCCGATTTCGAATCACGAATTACGAATTCCGAATTTCAAATCACGAATTTCCAAATTGCTTTCGTAAGACAATGAACGCTACGATCGCTAGGGCGAGGAAGCCCAAGATGCCGATGGTCCAGTACATGGGCTGGATCATGCTGGATCTTTGGGGGGGAGTGGCGGGGCCGAGCAGGGTGAGGTCGGCTTTGGCCTCAGCGAGGGGTTTGGTGCCAAGGCAGAGATCGGTTTTGGGGGTAAATTTTTTGCGGACGTAGATCAGATACTGTTCACCTATCTCGAAAGGCACCCCACAGTTCTTGACGAAGGGGGTACTGACCATGAAAAAGCGGTCGGTGGACTTTTTCCAGCCCCGCTGAACTTCAAAGGAATACTTCATCCCCCCGGCGATCCAGTTGGTGTTGGCGTGTACACAGGTGCCCACGAAGATGATATCCGCTGAATCTTGCGCCGCCTGCGGCGAGAGAGGCTTACAGTCGCAGTTTTGTGCTAGCAAGCTCAGTGGCATGATCAGACCCAGCAGACACGAAATAATCAGTCTTTTTCCCATGATGTGTTTTTGCACCGAACAAGCCCTAGATCAGGCCGATAGCCCTTTCGATGCCTTTTCCCCCGTTCAATCATTCAAAAAATAGCCTTTCACCCATTTCCTGCGGTTACCCCGCCGGCCCAGCCGGAGCTTTTTTCGTAGGTGAATTCGAATTGATCGGCAAAGAGCGCCCGCAATTTATCCTTGACCTCCTGCATGGGGATTTCGTGGCCCAGTTCGGCTTGCAGGCTAGTCACACCCTTGTCGCGGATGCC
The DNA here is from genome assembly GCA_964449365.1 of uncultured Bacteroidia bacterium. Classification (GTDB taxonomy): domain Bacteria; phylum Bacteroidota; class Bacteroidia; order J057; family J057; genus CAYVAP01. Next base: position 1,228 of record CAYVAP010000640.1, on the reverse strand, counting down.
GCAGGGCACGATGTGCTCGAAGTAGCTCAGGTCGGTGTTGACGTTGAGGGCAAAGCCGTGCATAGACACCCAGCGGCTACAGCGCACCCCCATCGCGCAAATCTTGCGCGGGTTGGGGCCGCTGATGTCGAGCCAGACGCCGGTTTCGCCGTCGCTGCGCTCGCCTCGCAGGCCGTAATCCGCCAGCAGGCGTATCATGATCTCCTCCATGCTGCGCAGGTACCAGCCGATATCAGTGCGAAATTTTTCTAGGTCGAAGATGGGGTAGCCCGTGATCTGTCCCGGTCCGTGGTAGGTGATGTCGCCCCCGCGGTTGATGCGGAAAAATTGCACCCCGCGAGCTTTCATCCCTGCCTCATCCAGCAGCAGGTGATCGGCCTTGCCGCTTTTGCCGAGGGTGTAGACAGGTGGATGCTCACAAAAGAGCAAATGATGCTGAGTAGGCACCTTAGTTGGATCGGCCTTGGCTCCGGCGGCGAGTTTCATGCCCACGTTGACCCGCAGCAGCGACTCTTGCAACTCCCAGGCTTCCTGGTAGTCGATCGGGCCGAGATCGTGATATTGGACGAGGTTCATGCGGAAATTCAGAATTCGTGATTAGGCGCTTCGCCGCTTCACTTCATACTTTTTGGGGGCGTACAAAAAGCCGTAGGCTTCGCTTTCTTCGCGCTCTAGGTGCTTGTGGTGCATCTTGTGGGCGCGGATGAGGCGGTTGACGTAGGGGTTTTTGAAGTGGTACTTGATCTTGATGCGACGGTGAATGATCACGTCGTGAAAGATGAAGTAAAATATCCCATAGACGGCGATGCCGACGCCCACGTAGAGCAGGCGTGAGCCCGTTTCGACGCCATACATCACCAGCCCGGCAGAGATCGCGCCGTATAGCAGCGACACCAGGTCGTTCCATTCCCACCAGGTCTGATTGACGCGGTGATGCGATTGGTGCAAGAACCACAGGGGGCCGTGCAAGAGGTACTTGTGCATGATCCAGGCCCAGCCTTCCATGACCACGAAGGTGGCCACGACGATTCCGGCGTTGATTAGCAAATCTGTCATCATACGGTTTTCAACCAGTCAGGGCGGGAAAAGTTGGAAGGGAAGGGGAATAGGGGGCCTATGAGAATAGGAGGTCGAGAGATTGAGAGGTCGAGACTAGGAGATTGGTACGTCCCAAAGTCTCACTATCTCACCATCCCTCTTTGATCTAGAACGAGATCTCTAGCCGAAT
>CAYVAP010000639.1:0-3271 GCA_964449365.1 uncultured Bacteroidia bacterium | reverse complement strand
GGGTTGGTTTTCATTTTTTTGACCGTCGTGATTGGTATTTTTCTCACACAACGTCAGTACAGCCGCCGTGCCGACCGAAGGGAGGCCTGGGCGGCTGTACATTGTTATCTCCTTTTTATTTCTTAGTGTGATTTGATACTATTTATTAGCCTTATCCTACCAAGCAGATTCGATTCTGAGTCGAATGTTACCGAGATACGTTCACATACGAGTTCTCTACTAGTAGAATGACATCCTTCTTTAAGGAAATAGCTTATTTCGTACGCCATGACTTCTTGGGGGTGGCCAAATAAAGTATGCAGGTAAGAGGTGTCTTCTTTGAGAGCTAGACAGGCTTCTATTTCGAGCATTTTTAGTTTCTCCAGAAAAGCTTCTGAAGCTTCATAAATGTCCCTCTTGGAATTGTACTTCAAGTGCTCGGCTACAAACGAATCAATAGTTTCGCATGAAAACATTTTTTCACGCGAGTAAATCTCAGATGATTTACATCCAGATAAGCATAAATATAGTGGGATAATCACTATCGGTAGAATCTTAATTCGTGGTTTCATATCTATTTGTGTTGGATGAGAATTTTTTGAGACTCGTAATGATCATCTGCGAATACCACAAGGGTATACATCCCGCTAGGAATGTTAGAAACATCTATTTCAAAATTGTGAAATAATTGTGTAGTGGACTGATATTGCTTAATCTCTCTTCCCTGATAGTCAATCAATAGGGTACGTATCATTACAGGGCTGCCAACTTGAATTTCAGCATGCAATTTCTTGTCACTGGGATTGGGAAAAACCTTCAGATTAAACCCAAGAGAAGAAGATGCCGTGCGAGTATGGGTAGTTATATTTGCACAGTCTACTGGATTTACGGGTATGTGAGCCATACATCCATAGTTAAGTGGGAGTGCTGGAGCACTCCATGTAAAAACTTGGTAAACTCCGCCGCTGCTATCGTTTGGTTGAATTACTCGACGAGTAGGAGTTAAAGAGGTAAAATACATCAGATCGCTCGAATTATTGACATGGAGAAGCTGATGCGCATGCCCTAGCTCGTGTAAAGCGCGGGATTCAAGATCGAAACTGTTATTGGGTATCGAATCTGATGTAGATGTATGCCATGTGAGGTTTGAATTAAATCGCATAATGAACTCTGAAAAATGATATATGTCAGCATCCGCGCCTGTAGTATCGCTACAAGGAATACGGCCAGATTGGGTACTTGCCAAGGTGCCAGCAGGTAGAGGACTGAACAGAACTCTTGATTGCTGTGGACCTGTAAGCGGAATTGACATCGTATCGTTACGATAAAAATTTACCCCGCTTGTGCATCGCCAATTAACTAACGCCCTCTCAAAGGCATCAACTGCACCTGAATTAGCCAAAAAGGGTGGTTCGTAACGTATGAGATACCCTCCACCTCCATTATAGTCTACTAGTTGGATTGGAATAGATACATTTTGCCCTGCTTGGTTGGGTACAATTTGATTACGCAAGGCAAAACGTACGGTTAGAGGGGTATCACTTTGGGTTGCAACTGCAAAATCACGCTTCCGAACTCGGATTTTTCCAGTTGCTGCGGTGTTAATAGAATCATTATCCCTAATAGAGGGAACGAGCACTTGAATTAAGGTATCAGACCAAAGTAAATAGTCAGATTCTAGTGGCCGATACCACCTATCTACTGCTCCACCTGTTGCCTTTTCAAATTGTTGAGTAAATTGAACGCTCCCGTCATTCAATATCCCTTCTCGCTGGGGGCCAAAGTCCGTACCCCTAATAGTAAGCGTATCATCTATCCCCGCCGCGACTATCTTTGGTGTAAAATCCAAAATATCTGTGGCACTGGTCCCAAACTGACTATACAGCGAGTCCTCCGCAAACACATAGCTAAATGGCTCGAAGGTCTGTGTTACCAACTCGTAGAAGCTGCTATTGCCTTGCATCAGGCCTTCCTCGAAATACACTTCAGGATTTTGAAAGGCATTGCCAATCTCTACACTCAAGTTCAGGACCTCATCGGCTGCCATCCCAATGTCTTCTAATGAGCCGGGCGTGGCATCAATCTCAATTTTGACCTGCGAAGGGGTCTCGTCGCTGATAGTCAGCGTGTACGAGGTGCTAAGGATCAGGTCGCCCTTACTGACCGAGAGTTTGCCATTGGCTACGACGTTAGGGCCGAAGACCTGCGGGTTGTAATCCAGATAGATCGCCGATTCTCCAAACTCAAAGCTACCCCAAAGCGTACGAGCGTACACCTCAAAGTCTAAAAATTCACTGGCTGGACCCGTCAAGACCGGATTGGCAAAGCCATAAATCAGGACCGGCCCATCACTGCGAACACTCGTGTTCAACCCTTTGCGAGTGAGCCATTCTGTGAGTCGTCGTTCATAATCAGTCGCGGCCAACGACACCCGATCCTGTCCTGTCTGGCCTTCAATAGCCTGAAAAACCTCCTGCTCGACGCTGTGATAGTGATGAAAAGGTTCTTGCCCGGTGATATTACCCAAGTCGTCGGAGACGTATTTTACCACACCCTGACTGCTCGCGTAGGCTTGATAAGCACCCGACACCAGAAGCGAAGGAATCAGAAAAAATACGCCTTGCTCACCTGGACGTAAGGTCAGCAGGTTCGTGTAGGTCTGCCGCAAACCATTTACTTCACCGCCATAGGTGATGACTTCGATCTCGCTAGGCAGGCTCCCTTTGAACAGTTTGAAGACTTGCAGCCGATGCCGCGTAAAAATTTCGTCCGGGTTGAGATGAAATGATTCGCTGCTGAGGACTTTCGCCTCGACGATCAGTGGCGCTTGGTCGATGCGCTGGCTTAGGGGCACTTCGTATAGGCCGCAGGTACTTTGCGCATGGAGGTGCTGAGTAATGGCGAATAAGACCATCACCAAGAGAGGTAACATTTTGGTTTTCATGTAATTTTGACCGTTATGTAATTTTTATTGAGTGTCCTGCTTGATTTTTTTTGGAGATAACGGTCCAGTGCATGCGCCGTCGGGCTTTCACCCGCCCTGCTTGATCTTGCCCGGTGGCGTATGCACCATGTTGTGGCCTCGTCGGGTTTTGATTTCTTAATTTTTAAATTTTCAGTCATTTTTCCCACCCCGGATTTTCCTTTCAGGCCGGATCTCGCTCCCCTCCCGATCAGCGCGCCGCTTGGGGTTTTCATTTTCCGGATTTCTGAATTCTCTTGATTAGATTTTTGGTTCTCGCGCGGGCCTGGGGGCAAGGCACTGGCTTTTCTCGATGGGCCACAACGGTCC
>CAYVAP010000638.1:2126-3282 GCA_964449365.1 uncultured Bacteroidia bacterium | reverse complement strand
GGCTTACCGCTGCTTTGATGTGGCGGCTCAGCCCGACTTTTTGGAGAGTCGTCAGTATCTTTTCCTCAACGGCGACTGCATGATCTCAGTGGCTGCTCCGCAGCACGGTACCAAAGGCTATTTTTTCAAAAATGCCGATGCGGACGAGGTGCTTTTCATTCACCGAGGCACGGGCAGGCTCAAGAGCCTCTTCGGCGAGATCAAATTTGGCTACGGCGACTACCTGGTGGTGCCGCGAGGGGTGATTTACCAGATCGAATTCGACAGCGAGGACAACCGTCTCTTCATCGTCGAATCCTTTAGCCCCATAGCCTACCCCAAGCGCTACCTCAACCCATACGGGCAGTTGCTGGAGCATTCGCCCTTTTGCGAGCGCGACATCCGCGAGCCCCAAGACCTCCAGCCGGTCGACGAAGCGGGCGAATTTCGCATGCTCATCAAGAAGCAGGGCATGCTTTTCCCCTACATCTTTGATCGACATCCCTTCGATGTTGTCGGTTGGGATGGCAACTTTTACCCCTTTGCCTTTTCGATCCACGACTTCGAGCCCATCACCGGGCGCATTCACCAGCCACCGCCGGTGCATCAGACCTTCGCGGCGCGTGGCTTCGTGATCTGCTCGTTTGTGCCACGCTTGTTTGACTACCACCCGGAAGGCATCCCTGCGCCGTACAACCACAGCAACATCGACTCGGACGAGTTGCTCTACTACGTCGAAGGCAATTTCATGAGTCGCAAAGGCATCGACGTGGGCAATATCACCCTGCACCCCATGGGCATCCCGCACGGCCCGCATCCTGGTACCGTCGAAGCTAGCATCGGGGCCAAAGCCACAGAGGAGATCGCCGTGATGGTCGATACTTTTCGACCTCTGCTGCTCACCGAAGACGCAGGTGCCATCGAGATGCCGGATTACTTCCGATCATGGATACACTAGTGCTTCGCATTCGAAATTCGTGATCAGGAATTCGTAATCGAAAGTGCTGCCAGCCAGTGATTTATTTGAACAAAAATTGATCAATTCATCCTAACAGGCATGAGCCTTTGGGTCGCTCGTTTTTGGACAAGATGGACAAGATGGATTTCACTTGTAGTCTGGGGCGCTTATTTTTGGACAAGATGGACAAGAATTGACAAGATTGGACAAGACTAGCAA
>CAYVAP010000638.1:0-2026 GCA_964449365.1 uncultured Bacteroidia bacterium | reverse complement strand
CTGTCTAAATCGACCATATCCAGTAGTCTGGTGCGCTTGTTTTTGGACAAGATGGATTTCACTTGTAGTCTGGGACGCTTATTTTTGGACAAGATGGACAAGAATTGACAAGATTGGACAAGACTAGCAAGATGGTTTTCAGGTGATTATGATTTTGTAAATTTTGTAAATCCTGTAAATCCTGTCTAAATCGACCATATCCAGTAGTCTGGTGCGCTTGTTTTTGGACAAGATGGCTTTCTGGTGCTTTTGATCCTGTGAATCCTGAGATCCTGTCTAAATGGATCGATGATCTCCAGATGGCGATGCTTCAAGCGAAGGCTCAAATGAAGGTCACATCTTCGGTAAAGGGTAATTCCATCAGCACCGTAAAACTGCGCTCGATGCTCTGTCCTTCGAAGAGGATTTTGTACAGCGTTTGGGTGATGGGGGCGGAAAATTTGTAGCTCTGGCTCAGAGCCCGCACGATGGCCACAGTTTTGACGCCTTCGGCCACTTCTTCCATGTCGGCTAGGATGGTATTGAGGGTTTCACCTTTGGCGAGGCGGTAGCCTACGGTAAAGTTGCGACTGTTGGGGCTGTAGCAGGTCGCGATGAGGTCGCCGATCCCGGCGAGGCCGAGGAAAGGCTTGACTTCTGCTCCCAGGTGCTGGCCAATGTGGATCATCTCGGCCAGCCCGCGAGTGATAAGCAGCCCCCGGGTATTGTCGCCAAATTCCAATCCGCCCACGATCCCCCCGGCGATGGCTATGATATTTTTGAGTACCCCGGCCAATTCTGCGCCGATCAGGTCGTGGGTGTCATGTACGCGAAAGTGCTGACTGCGCAGAGCGGCCTGTCCCTCTCGGATCACCTCATCGAAGCGGCTGGCGATCACCGTAGCGGCGGGTTGCTCTTCGGCAATCTCTTGCGCCAGATTGGGACCAGACATGGCCCCCACCCGCAGCACGGCCGTCTCGGCTAGTACCAGCTCGCTCATGGTGCGCACCTGATCACGGCGCAAAGGGGGCAACTGATCCCAGGCTGCATCTTCAGGTAGATCTACGTCTAGCCCTTTGGTGGCATGGATCAGCTTGTGGTATGGCCGCAAATAAGGAGCAAAATCACGCAGCATGCCTCGAAAATTTTTGGAGGGGATGACCGGAAAAATAATCTCGCACTGCTCGGCTAGCTCCTGCGGACTTTGGGTGATAAGAATCTGATCCCGCAGGCGACGCCCACAGTAGTGGCGGGTGGCGCGCAATTCCTGCACGACCTCGGCCCGATGTGCGTAAAGTATCACCGAGCGATTGGCCGCCAGCAGATTGGCGACGGTCATGCCAAAGCTGCCTGCTCCGATGACGCCGACGACGGGAGGGGTACTGAGGACGAGGGGTGAAAAATCAGCCATGACGGGTTTTCAGGGAACAGGGATCAGGGAACAGGGATCAGGGAACAGTGATCAGGGAACAATGATCAGGGAACAATGATCAGGGAACAATGATCAATGATCAGTAGAGATGAACTACGAACTACCAACTACGAACAACCAACCCTCATAAATACCGCTCCAATTCGTACCCTATCAGCCGATTGTGATAGTAGTACAGGAGGTTCATGCTGTCGCTGCGCAGCGAGGCTTCATCTTGCCAGCGCAGGGGTCGCTTGGCGTGGTAGATGCCCAGGTTTTTGATGCCCTGCTGTACCAGGGTGCGGGTGTCGTTGTCGAGATGAGTAGCCAAATGCACCTTGCCTGCGTCAGCCAAAGCTCTCAGACGGCTCAGGGCACGGTCGACCATCTGCAAGTACGACGTCAGGGGCAACACGCGCTCTTCCTCGGGCAAGCGCAGCAGGCCGTAGAGGTCTAGGTCGGGGTGCTCTCGCTTGAGATACTCAAAGGCCACAAAGGCCACCAGGTGGCTATTGAACACGTGGTTTTCGACGTGGTAGCGCTCTACGATGCGTTCGCCCAAGATGCGAGTATATTCCTGATCACGCTGCTCGTCTTCGGTGATGTGGCCCCGGCTCATGAAGTAGGCCCGCTTGT
>CAYVAP010000637.1:0-3284 GCA_964449365.1 uncultured Bacteroidia bacterium | reverse complement strand
CTTTGGCCAGCCCCCCACATATTGGCTCACTCAGTGGCCGCCCCAAGCGGCTAAATTTACTTTCAACCTTGAACTTTAAACCGCGAAACTAATGACTAGCTACCTCACCAACCCCTCCCGAAAAGCGATCCGTACCAGGCCTGCTACGTTTTTGGCTTCGAGCTTGCGCAGCAGCGACTTGCGGTGGCTGTCGATGGTTTGAGGGGAGAGACAAAGCTCTTCCGCGATTTCTTTGCTCGAAAAGCCTTCCACCAGCAGGCGCAGCACCTCCAGCTCGCGCTCGCTGAGGGTGGCCAAGAGCTTCACCGAGGTCTCCGCTGCCAATGGTACCCGGTCGGGCACAACCAACGACTCGGTGAGCAGGGCAGAGTAATATTTACCGCCTCCCAGCACCGCCCGGATGCCATTGAGGAATTCGCTCTGACTGGAATTTTTGAGTAGATAACCACGGATGCCCTCGCGCATGGCCTTTTGTACGATGGCCTTTTCAGCATGCATACTCAGGATGATAATGGGCAACTCGGGCAGCCTGCCGCGCAGCAACTTGGCCGCTTCCAGGCCGTTCATGATGGGCATATCCAGGTCCATCAGCAGCAGATCGGGTTGCAAGGTAGGCACTTGCTCCACCGCAGCCAGCCCATTGGTAAAATGGGCCACGATGGCCAGGTCGGGTTCCGCTTCCAGCAAACTGCGAATGCCATCGGCGAGCAAGGCGTGGTCATCGACCAAAACGAGGCGGGCGTTCATGGAAAATTCGGGATTGGAGATTTGGAATTAGGGATTCGGGATTCGGGATTCGAAATCTGGAATTGGAGATTCGGAATTGGGGATTCAAAAAGCATGCGACTGCTTTGGACAGGGATGTAGGGCCTTCGGAATCAGGTAATTAACCATTCGAAATTCGCATAAAATTTTGACCAGCAGCGCTTTGAATCACGAATGCGAAGCAGTAGCGCCCTACATGAGAGACCGCAAACCCTCCCTTTCAAATGAACGCAGCCTTGGCATCGCATGCCGCTTCTGCACTTGTCAATTTTAGACAGCTAGGGACATTACAGAAAATTTTGGAATTTTCAAAGGGCTGCAGCAGGCCGTGGTCCTAGGTAAAAACCACTGCATACAACACGATACCTGCCGCCACCGAGACGTTGAGGCTGTGCTTGGTGCCAAATTGGGGAATCTCCAGGGCCGTATCGACCAGGGCCAGGGCTGCGTCGCTCACGCCGGTGATTTCGTGCCCGAGGATCACCGCGTACTTCTGCGTCGGATCGGGCTGAAAGTCGGGCAGCAAGGTACGCGGCTCGGTTTGCTCCACCGCCAGCAAGTGATAGCCCTCGGCCTTGAGCTGCTGCAAAAGCGGGACGATCTCGGCATGATGCTCCCAAAACACAGATTGCTCCGCTCCAATCGCGGTTTTGCGGATCTCCCGATGCGGCGGCGTGGGCGTGATGCCACAGAGGTGGACCTTTTCCAGCAAAAAGGCATCGGCGATGCGAAATACACTGCCGACGTTGTGCATGGAGCGGACGTTGTCGAGCACCACCCGCAGCGGGCGCTTGCTCGCCGCCTGAAATTCCTCCACACTCAGGCGATTCATCTCTTCGATGGGGACTTTGCGCATGGGGCAAAGGTAAGGCGGAATAGGGCCTCGTCGATTGAAAAGATCGCTGGCCTCACCTATTCCCCGCAAAAAATGCAGCGAATGAATGCCTTTTTCACCGCAGCTACGTATCTTTTGGCATGGCTTGGATCCATCAACACCCCCAATGGCCTCACTTCCATTGGAACGCGGCCGACATCGCAGAAAAGCTCGGGCAGGTTCGTCATCAGCAGGGATTGCTGTTGGGGAAATTGGGAACCCTAGGCTTTGACTTGCAGCAGCAGGCTAGCCTCGATGCCCTTACCGACGAGGTACTCAACACCTCGGCCATAGAAGGAGAACATTATTCTCGGCCAGAGGTACGGTCCTCTTTGGCCCGTCGCCTTGGTTTGGAAGTGGGGGGGCTGGTTCCCGGCCGCCGTGACGTGGAGGGGATCGTGGAAGTCATGCTAGATGCAACCCAGCAATATGCCCAGCCCCTCACGGCAGAACGGTTGTTTGGCTGGCATGCCGCATTGTTTCCCACGGGCCACAGTGGAATGCATCGCATCACAGTCGCTGCCTGGCGAAACGGCCCCATGCAGGTGGTGTCGGGTGCGATGGGGCGCGAGCGCGTACACTTCGAAGCCCCGGCAGCAGATCGTTTAGGGCTGGAGATGGACGCATTTCTCACGTGGTTCGAAGCGAACCAAAAGCTGGATTTGATCTTGAAAGCGGCATTGGCGCATTTTTGGTTTGTAACCATCCACCCCTTCGACGACGGCAACGGACGCATCGCCCGAGCCATTGCAGACCTGATGCTGGCGCGTAGCGACGGACGCCCCGAGCGATTTTATAGCATGTCGACTCAGATTGAGCGGGAGCGATCAGTCTACTATCGTCAACTGGCATTTCAGCAGCGAGACACGCCAGACCTAACCGAATGGTTGGATTGGTTTTTGGGCTGTTTGGGGCGGTCGCTCGCGCAGACGCACGATACCGTGGCCGCCGTCTTGTTCAAAGATCGGGTTTGGCGGCAAGCACAGCGGGGCCCCATTCACGAGCGACAACGACTGGTGCTCAATCGGCTGCTAGATGGGTTTCAAGGACACCTGACCACAGGAAAATACGCCAAGCTCGCCAAGTGCTCCTCCGACACCGCCCTTCGTGATATCGATGCCTTGGTCCAACGAGGCGTTTTGCTAAAAAACGCGTCAGGAGGCCGCAGCACCAGTTATCGCTTGAATGAGGGGTTGTAGATGAAAAGGGGGACTAACGCAGCACTTGTACCGATGGCCAAGGGCCGGGCGAAAAGGCTCAACTCGCTGCCGTCGGCGATGGCTTTCACCGAATTGACGTACACGTAGCCCAGCAGCGAATCGCCCACCGTGGGCAGGCGCAACGTAGCCAGTTGGCCTGAGCCGCTCACGCCCTGCTGATCGGTGCGCACCAGGCCCAGCCGCAGTTCCTAACAAAACGTTAAAACTACGCACAAACTAGGGCGTGAGACGATTGATGTCTATTTTTGAAGAGAAAAGATTGAGAGGTTGAGATACCGAGAGGTTGAGAGATCGAGAGGTTGAGAGGCTGAGAGGTTAAGACCATGAGTCAAGCCCACTTTACGATCACCCTGATCACCTTGACCACCTAGATCACCCCGATCACCTTGACCACCTAGATCACCCCGATCACCTTGACCACCCCG
>CAYVAP010000636.1:0-3285 GCA_964449365.1 uncultured Bacteroidia bacterium | reverse complement strand
GATTTCGCAGAAATATGCTTCGATCTGCACCACTAGCGAGATCCGCGAGAGATACAATTAGCGGGTACATCTCAAAATGTCGCTTAACCACGAAGGACTCGAAGGAGATCACCATTTGCGACCTTTGCAGGCTTTGCGGTTATAACAAGGTTGGCAGCGGATGCGACAAAATGAGATGCGCCCACCGTTTGGTAGATAACTGCGTTTTTGGTAGAAAGCATTTTCTTACCTTGACCATCGACATACCTTCAACCTCCTTCTGATGCTTCGTTACCTTACCTTCTTGAGCTTCTGCTGCCTGTTTTCTGCGTGGGCAATCGCCCAGGTCACCTATCAGCAAAGTGATTTTGCCGCGCCGGGCGATACCTTCGTGCTCAGCCAAAGCTTTCCGCTGCCGGGCCTGGGCCTGAACCAAGACGGCAGTGGCCTCACCTGGGACGTCTCTACCCTCAGCCCCAACGGGCAGCGAGTGGCTCGCTTCGGCGATCCCGATCAAGCAGGTTATCGCTTGACCTGGATTTCGCAGTGCATTTTTCAGGGGGGCAGTCCCTTTTCCTGTCCCAGCGAATGGGATAACCTGACCAATCTCTCAGAAGACGTCCTCAACCAAGCCAGTGCTTTGTTTGACCTCCTGCCGCTAACGCTTAGCGATCGTACCCAGCATTATCGACTTGGCAACGATTACCTGATCGAGCGCTTGCTGGGTCTGAGCGTGGGCACGACTTTTCCCATTCCCCTCATCGTGGCCTACAGCCAGCCCGACACGCTGCTGACCTTTCCCATGAGTCTGGGGCTACAAGACAGCTCGGTCGCGGCTTATGCCATCGATTATACCAGCTTGGGGGTGCCATTTGCCTCCTACACCGAGTTGAAGCGCGTCAGAAACGTGAGCGCTGAGGGCAGCCTCACGACGCCCTTTGCCACCTATCCCCAAGTGGTGAAGCTAGAGACCAGCATCGAGCAAAAAGACTCGCTCATCTATGCGCCAGACAGCTCTGTGGTGATCAATCGCAATCGGGTCGAGTACCAATGGTTCGATCCGGCCCAGGGGCACCCTGTGATGATTGCGCGGGGCAATGTGATCTTGGGCCTGCCGGTGCTGACCGAGTTGGAGTACCTAGATACCCTGCGCTGTATCGAGCCGAGTGCTTTTTTTGTCGCCCTGCCCAATCCGGTGATCTACGACAATCAAAACGGCAGCGCCACCGTTACGCTCACTTCCGTGGTACAAAATGCGGATTCGCTGCATTGGGACCTGCAAGATGGCAGCACCGCAGACGCGCAGATCTTGCTTCACAGCTTTGCTCAGCCAGGCGTTTACCCTGTAGAATTGGTCGCTTGCAACACCTTCTGCCACCCGCCGCAATGCGATACCTTCGTGCTGCCCGTCACGGTGGTAGACACCACCCAGCCGCTGGCTTTCTTCAATGCCGACCCCACAGAGACCTGCGAGGGCTTCCCCATCGATTTTGTCAACAACTCCTTCAACGCCGAGACCTACTACTGGGACTTCGGAGATGGCGATACCAGCAGCCAAGAGAATCCCAGCCATGCCTACGCCCAAGCGGGTAGCTACACGGTGACCCTCGTGGTCAGCCGCAACGGCAACGCCGACACCGCCACCCAATCGGTCTCCATTCGACCCCAACCCAGCGTGAGCATAGGCCCAGACACCACCGTGGTGCAGGGCCAATCCTTGCTCTTGCAAAGCAACCTACAGGGTGGGCCCGCCAGCTATGCCTGGACTCCTGCCCAGGGCTTGAGCTGTACCGCCTGTCCCAATCCCAGCGCCCAGCCTGATACCAGCACCACCTATCGCCTGGTGGTCACCAATAGTTGTGGGCAGGATACGGCCACGCTGCGCATCGAGATCACCCCACAGGTGGGCCTAGCCCCCCAAGCGACGGCGGGCTATCGCTACTTTCCCAATCCGACGCCAGGCCCCCTGACCGTGGTGTGGTCAGAGCCGACCCGCCTGCGATGGCGCTTGACCGATCTGCTGGGCCGCACCCTACGCCAGGGACAGGCCGAAGGTGATCGCTTTCGACTCGACTTCAGCGAGCTCACTCCTGGTATCTACGCCCTGGAGTTGAGGGGGGAGCATACCTCCCGGCAATTGATCCGTATCGAGTAAAATCGACAGGGCGGTGCACAAAATTCCCCGGCAGTGATTGTGTCTCTGCCGGGGAGTTTTATCTTTACCTCCTGGCTCATCGATCAGTCGTATTTTTCATGGCTCTGCTCCACCTTCAAGATCTATCGGTTGCGTTTGTACAACGCAAAGAAACCACCCAGGCGGTGCAGGGGCTCAGTTTTATCCTAGAGCGCGGGCAAACCCTGGGCATCGTGGGCGAGTCGGGGTCGGGCAAATCGGTTTCTTCGCTGGCCATCATGCGCCTGCTGTCTGGCCATGCGCAGGTATCGGCTCAGCGCATGCAATTTGCCCCGCCTGAGGGGGAGCCTGTGGATTTGATGGCCCTTTCGCAGGCCGAGATGCGCCGCTATCGAGGCAATGAGATCGCCATGATCTTTCAGGAGCCGATGACCTCGCTCAACCCCGTGCATCGCTGTGGCGAGCAAGTGGCTGAGGCCCTGCGGCTGCATCGTCATCTCAGCCGTGAGGCTGCCCGACGGGAGACCTTGAGTTGGTTTGAGCGGGTCAAATTGCCGCGCGTCGAGGCGTTGTATCGCAGCTATCCTCATGAGCTTTCGGGAGGGCAAAAGCAGCGCGTAATGATCGCTGTGGCGATGTGCTGCCAGCCGAGCCTGCTGATCGCCGATGAGCCTACCACCGCCCTGGATGTAACGGTGCAGCGCGAGATTTTGGCCTTGATCCGAGCGTTGCAGGCCGAGCATGGCATGGCGGTGATGTTTATCAGCCACGACTTGGGGGTGATCGCCGAAATGGCCGATGAGGTGCTGGTCATGCGGCGGGGCGAGGCAGTCGAATATGGCCCTGTGGCCGAGCTGTTTACCCAGCCTGCCCAGCCTTACACCCAGGGACTGTTGGCTTGTCGGCCGGTGTTGCAGCAGCGTTTGCATCGCTTGCCTACCCTGGGTGCTTACCTCAGGGGCGAGGTCCAGGAGCCGGTGGTCGTGTCTGCCGAAGCCTACGCGGCGCGTCAGAAGGCTATGCGTCAGGCGGCTCCTTTGTTGCAGGTGCAGCAGGTAAAAACGTACTTTCCGCAGAGCAGGTCTCTGCTCGGCACGCCACGCAATTGGGTCAAAGCCGTGGATGCGGAGAGCTTTGATCTGTCGGTCAAGAATCCTAATGCACCAGAGGAA
>CAYVAP010000635.1:0-3292 GCA_964449365.1 uncultured Bacteroidia bacterium | reverse complement strand
GGAGCCATGGGCCTGCCTACGCCGCGGTATGAGGTAGAACTATTGGGCCATGATTTGCAACCCGTCAAGCCGGGCGAAGAAGGCGACATCGCCGTGAAGGTCAAGCCTGAGCATCCCCTGGGCATCTTCGAAGGGTATCTCGAAGGCGATGGGCAAATCAATCGCGATGCCTTCCAGGGGGACTGGTACCTCACGGGCGACCGGGCCCACAAGGACGAAGATGGCTACCTCTGGTTCGTCAGCCGCAGCGATGACGTGATCAAAAGCTCAGGCTATCGCATTGGGCCTTTCGAAGTGGAAAGCGCCTTGATGGAGCATCCTGCTGTGCTGGAAGCTGCCGTGATCGGTATTCCTGACGAACTGCGCGGCCAACTCGTAAAAGCTTTCGTGATCCTGTCGAGCAAGCACGAACCCTCCGAGCAATTGGCCGAAGCCCTCAAAAAGCACGTCGCCTCAGTTACGGCTGCCTACAAGACCCCCAAGCACATCGAGTTCGCCACCGAACTCCCCAAGACCATTAGCGGCAAAATTCGCCGGGTAGAACTGCGCGAGCGCGAAGCAAAAAAGCACTAACAGAGTGCGGATCGTGCAGGGTTCGAAGGTTGTGGTAAGATTGGCCGCTTAGTGCTGCCACTGAGCGAGCCAGCCTGCCAATTTCGCTGGTGAGGCACTGTGTGCCAATTTTGCTGGGAGGCACTGTGTGCCAATTACGCTGGTGAGGCACTGTGTGCCAATTTCGCTGGTGAGGCACTGTGTGCCGAAACCCGATCAAGCCTGCCAATTTTCCAGGAGATACCTGCGGCTTTCGCCACCGAGATTGAAGAGCAGATCCAGGATGCTTAGCCCAGGGTCGAAGTCTCCGAAGGTTTGGGGATAGGGTTTTGCCGCAAACCATTTAGGTAGGCTGCGAAGACTGGGATCGAAGGCCGCTCGGTAGTCGCGGGCATAGGCTTCCGTAGAAAGCAGCTCGGAGGTAGCCTGGAGCTCGAGCGAAAGGCCGAGCCAATCCAGGCTCAGGCGGGTGCTATGCCAAAGCAGATCGGTGAGTAGGGTAGGGGGGGACTGATAGAGAGCCTCTAGCTCTAGGGCGTAAAATTCGAAGAAGGGCGAATTGCCGTAACTGCTGCGCAGGGCCTGCCAATGTTGGTGGGGCCAGTTTTCGGCGAAAGAAATGCGCTTCTGATGCAGGGCGGCTCGTGTGTGGCGACGCTCCACAGGAATGGTGAGTGGCATCACGCGGTTGGGTACCCGGATATGGGCCCGGCTGCTGAACTGCTGCTTGCGGTAAGGCTGCCGGACTTCGAGCCACAGCGGGCCTTCTTCCCGAATGGCAGCCACAAACCAGGGAATGGGCGGAAAATAGCAGAGCGGAAACGCAGCATCAGGCATGTCGCAAGATACGGTCATCTCCACTCTGCTTGCAAATGGGGATTTGACAGCGCCCTAGTGCTTTGTCAACTCCCGAATGATGGGTGATCGCTGCATCTTTTTCCGCATCTCTGCGTTAAAAAATGCCTCGTTTGGCCCGCCAAACTCGGATTTTTCGCCTTGATCTGCGAAAAAATCTGCGACCGCTTACCCATCATTTTCAACTTGACAGAGCACTAGTCATTCGTTTCGCGGTTAAATGTTCAAGGTTGAAAGCTACCCAAGCTGCGCAGAGCCAATCAGGGCTATTTGCCTGGCATGAATGGCACACGTTAGTAACGCGAGAAAAATAACTTCCCTGATTCGGTCAAAGATCTCGTTCTAGATCAAGGAGGGATTGTGAGATGTTGAGGTTTTGGGGTTTTGAGATGGTGGATGGTGAGACCTTGGGGACGTACAGTCTCCTACGCCCAATCTCTCGACCTCTCGACCTCTCGACCTCCTATTCTCAAGCGAAGAAGGCCAACCTATTTTTTGAGCGTTACTTAGCTGGACATGAGCCTTTGGCGCGCTCGTTTTTGGACAGGATGGCTTTCAGGTGTTTTTGATCCTGTGAATCCTGAAATTCTGTCTAAATCGATCGATGATGTCCAGTAGTGTGTGACTACGAACTTCGAACTCGCTCCACTAGGGTTGGCCCAGAGCGGCCAAGTCATCGAGGTCTATTTCGGATAGGGCCTCTTTGATCTGATCCATCTCCACGTTGGAGCCCTGCGCCTGTACCACGAAGCGAGAGCCGATCAACACGGTCATTTCGCCTCGCTTGCGCGGGAAGTTGTATTTCTGATGAGCCTTGTAGCCCTCATATTCGGTTGTGCGCTCCATTTCGGTGTCTGATTCCCGATCTATCTCTATCATGCTCCAGGCGGCCATGCTCGTGAGCAGCATCTGCACACCACCAAGGTCGCTGATAGTCAATTCGATGCGTTGATCCCCCTCGCTGTATTTTGCCTTTGCTGCCGATACCCTAAATCCCATAGCATTGGTGGTCTCGCCCGAGTGAGAGCTGCGCGGCAGGCCATTCACTTCGTCAGGCATCATGGCTTTCAACTCCCGAAAGTTGATGGGCTCTACGGCCTCGCCGTTTTGGCCCTTCATACTTTGGGTCATCTTTTCTACCTGCTTCATGGTTTCCTGCATGCCTTGGGGGGCCTGAATGGCATTTTCGGCAGCCTGCTCGCGGGCCTGAGCCGTGGACTGCTCTTGGGAGGCGTCATCTCCCCCACAAGCCCAAAGTACCCAGGCCATGGCGAACAAAGTCATCGGTGCGATCAATTTTTTCATATGATAAAAAGTGTGGATAAAAACTCTAGTAGGAAAAATTCAAAGGTCCCAGTTGGAAGCTGAAAGTGCTGTTAGTCAGTTATTTTCGGTCAGTATGACCTGCATTTTCAAGCGCAAAGTTAATGCCTAACTTAACTTACAAAAAAATCTTGCCGATCAGCTCATGCCTCTTTTCATGCCTCTTTGCTGGGGCCGTCCCGACCAGTGCAACAGAGCTGTGGCTATCAGCAAAATTTTGTGCTATCCCCCTGGATGGTCTTCATCATTCAGAATCCCCATTTCTTTTGCAATTTTGCGGCATGACCCTGCCTCCTGCCTTCGAAGCCCGCCTGCAAGCCCGCCTGGGGGATGCGTATGCTGATTTTCTGGCCAGCCTGCAGCAACCTGCCAGCGTGAGCCTGCGCCTCAACCCTCGCAAACTTTCTAGTGAGCTCGATTTGACGCCCGTGCCATGGACTGAGCATGGCTATTATCTGCCCGAGCGCCCGCTGTTTACCCTCGATCCCTGGCTGCACGCCGGCGCCTACTACGTGCAGGAAGCCAGCTCCATGCTGCTAGAGCAGGCCTTGGTCCAGCATTT
>CAYVAP010000634.1:1019-3294 GCA_964449365.1 uncultured Bacteroidia bacterium | reverse complement strand
ACCGTGAAAAGTGGCACATGATCGACGGCAGCATCATCTCCATGCTGCCCGACGTATGGGCGCTCAACCGACGCTTCATGCTGCTACCGATCAACAACTGGGACGCCTCCTACGAGCGGGCCTACCTCGGCGGCATGACCTGCGACAGCGACGATTACTACAACCATGAGGCCAACATCGACGCCATCTATCTGCCCAAAACCCGCAAACAGCAATACCTGGGCTTTTTTCACACCGGAGCCTACCAAGAAGTGCTCAGCGGCGTCGGTGGCCTACATCACTGCCTGATGCCCGACCCCAAACACGTGGTGGTTTCCCTCAAGCAGGATGGCTCCCATCACTACCGCGTGTTGCTCGAAGAACAAAACAGCAAGCAGGTGCTCAAGATCTTGGGGTACAATGACTGATGAGGAGCGTTGGCCACTTGAAGCCAAAAATCTCACCTGCATCAAGGGCCATAGGGGGCTTCGGCACAAGCCAGCCCCCGACACTGGTTCATTCAGAGGTTGCACCTCACTTATATGAATGGTCAGGGGTATAAGGGAATAAAGGTATAAGGTGATCAGGTACAGCATTTATCTTCCGTTCCTCTTGGCTCACTCAGTGGCCGCCCAAGCGGCTATCTTTACTTTCAATGGCGAATGACTGATCGCGACTTGCGAAGGCGAAGCACCAACCCCTCATATTGGTCGCCTCAGTTGCGCTCCACCTGAAATCAACCTTTGCGCCCTTTCCGCGTCTCCGCGTGAAGCCAACCTCTTGCGCCCTTCGGCCTCTCCAGCCAAAATGCGTACCTTCGAATCATGCTCGCGAAATCTGTCTTATTTTCACTCAGCCTGCTGATCCTGCTAGCACTAGGCTGCGAATCCGTTGCGCCTCCCTCCCCTACCCGCTTCGAAGCCCTCTCAGCGGCGCATAGCGGCATTTCCTTTGCCAATCAACTCACCGACGGGGTGCAGTTCAACATCCTCAACTACCCCTACTTTTACAACGGCGGCGGCGTCGCGGTGGGCGATCTCAACGGGGACAGCCTTCCTGACCTCTTCTTTACCGGCAACCAGGTGCCCAATCGCCTCTACCTCAACCGGGGCGCTTTGCGCTTCGAAGACATCACCGAGCAGGCAGGCGTAGCAGGTGAGGGCGATTGGGCCACGGGCGTCTCTCTGGCCGACGTCAACGCCGACGGGCGACTCGACATCTACGTCAACTACGTCTCGGGCCTGCTCGATCGCCAGGGGCACAACGAGCTCTTCATCAACCAGGGCGATGGCACCTTTCGCGAAGAGGCCCAAGCCTGGGGACTGGCATTTGCAGGCTACGGCACCCAGGGAGCCTTTTTCGACTACGACGGCGACGGCGACCTCGATTTGTACCAATTGAATCACTCCATTCGCCCCGCCGAAACCATCGGCCCGGCCACCCAGCGACAAACGCCCAACTCTCTGGCCGGCGACCGCCTGATGCGCAATGAGGGCGACCACTTCACTGATGTAACCGCCCAGGCAGGCATCAGCAGCAGCCGCTTGCGCTATGGCCTCAGCCTGCTGGTGGGCGACCTAGACCGCGATGGCCTACCCGACGTCTACGTCTGCAACGATTTTCACGAAGACGACTATCTCTATCTCAACCAAGGCGATGGCACCTTTCGCGAGGCCCTGCGTGAGTGGATCGGGCACAGCAGCCGCTTCAGCATGGGCAGCGACCTGACCGATCTCAACCAGGATGCCCGCCCCGATCTCATCACTCTCGATATGAAGCCCGAGGTAGAGACCATTCGCAAGACCGCCCAATCGCCTGAAAGCTACGATCAGTTTCGGTACAAGCTCAGCTTTGGCTACTACCATCAATATCCCCACAACGCCCTGCAACTGCACCGCCGCAATCGCTTTGCCGAGGTGGCCCAGCTAGCGGGCATCGACGCCACCGACTGGAGCTGGAGCGCCCTCTGGGCCGACTACGACAACGACCGCCGCCCCGACCTTTTCATCACCAACGGCATCTACCGCCGCCCCGATGACATGGACTACATCAACTTCATCTCTGATCCTGCCGTCAAGCGACAGCTAAACCGAGCACCCAGCGCCGCCGACCTGGCTTTCATCGCAGAGATGCCCCAAGTGCCGCAGCCCAACTACCTTTACCGCAACCTGGGTGATTTGCAATTCGAAGAGGTAGCCGCAGCATGGGGCCTGGGCCAGCCCGGCTTTAGCAACGGGGCCACCTATGCTGACCTCGATCGCGACGGCGACCTCGACCTGGTAGTCAACCACCTCAA
>CAYVAP010000634.1:0-1009 GCA_964449365.1 uncultured Bacteroidia bacterium | reverse complement strand
ACCGCCCAGGTTTTTCGCAACCACAGCCGGGAGCGCGATAGCAGCCATTTTCTGGGGCTGCGATTAGCCGGGGCCCACGCCAACCCCTTTGGCTACGGGACAGAAGTGTTTGCCTACGTGCAGGGCGAGTTACTCTGGCAGCAGCATCAGCCGGTGCGGGGCTTCCAATCTTGCGTGGAGCCGGGCCACCTGCATCTGGGGCTGGGCAGCGCCCAGCGAGTAGACAGCCTGCGCATCGTCTGGCCTGATGGCAAGCAGCAGCGGCTGACCAATCTGAGCGCCGATCAAACGATCACCCTACGACAAGCGGAGGCCCGCGAGACTGACCTTGCACTTCCCTCAGCCAAGCCTACCCCTCTCTTCTCGCTGCGCCATGAGCTGACCCTGGGCGAGCCACATCAGGAGAATGACTTCATCGACTTCAACCGCGAACCGCTCATTCCCCATCGCCTCTCCACCCAGGGGCCACGCGTGGCGGTGGGCGACATCAATGGCGATGGCCAGGAAGATCTCTACCTACCGGGCGCGGCTGGTCAGGCGGGGCAACTGCTGGTGCAGCAGGCCGATGACCACTTCAGGGCGCAGCAAGGAGACTTCTGGGCGCGCTACGCCGCCGCCGAGGAAGTGCAAGCCCTCTTCTTCGACGCCGATGGCGACGAGGATCTCGACTTGTACCTGGCTTACGGCGGGCATCAATTCAACGCCGAAGACGTCAAGCTCAGCGATCGTATCTTTCTGAATGAAGGCGGCCGCTTCGTCGATGGCTCGGATCGCTTGCCCCTGCGCAGGGTCAACACCGGATGTGTCGCGGCGGCAGACTACGACGGCGACGGCGATCAGGACCTCTTGGTGGGGGGGCGCAGCGTCAGTGGCAGCTATGGCCTTACGCCGCCTTCGGCGTTGTTGGTCAATGATGGCAGGGGGCACTTCACCGACCAAACCGAGCGCCTGGCCCCGGCCCTACGAACGGCGGGCATGCTCACCGACGCTTGCTGGCTCGACCTCGACC
>CAYVAP010000633.1:0-3300 GCA_964449365.1 uncultured Bacteroidia bacterium | reverse complement strand
CGAATTTCGAATGCAAAGCACTAGCTAGCGTGCGCATGAGGCCCTGAACTGCTAGCTCCTCAGCCGCGCCTGAAAGGTCTCGACGTCAATCACTTCGATCCGGGGAAAGGGAGTATCAGCCAGCACACGGAAGGATTTGTCTTCCGTTACCATGAAAGCAGCATGACCGGCAATCGCGCAATCGATCAACTTGCTGTCATCTGAGTTCTGGCTGATGAGATTCCAGAAAAAACATTATCCAACCCGCTCACGGTTGAGCAGTTGCAACAGGCCTGAGACCACCTCTTTTGCCACCATTGGCCCCATGTGCTGCTCGATGATTTCTTCGTATGCCTCTCAGTCCAGCATGGCCTCCAGCGTTTCTAGGCCGCTGGCCGAGTTGTACATCTGGGCTGCGTCGTGGCCTACGTTTTCTACCAATACTTTTTGATGGTTCTGATTGGGAAAAAAGGCCTGAACGTAGTCGAAGATCTTTTCGCCCCGGTCAAAGCGATTCTCCCCCAGCAGCGTGGCTTCGCAGTCGCGGGTATTGAGGGTACCACTGGTCAGCAGGTCCAGGGTACCCAGCAGGAAGGTAAGGCGGCGCGAGGTAAATCGCTCCCTTAGCACTGCTGGCGCGAAACGATCCGCGTAATCGGGCAGGCTCTCGCTGCCGTAAGGCCAAGCCTGATAGCCATCGCAGCCCGCAGGCACGGCAAACTGCCCTACATCAGGATCCCAACGCTCTGGTCCGGGATAGAAAAAGTACTGGCTATTTGCCACCAGATACTGCACGTCGATACCGCTGAGGCTGTCTTCCATCGGACTGGCCGTCGCGTAAAGGTTGGTAAACTGGGCCCCGGCGGAGTGGCCGGTGATCACGATGTTTTTCAGGTTGGGGAAACGGGCCGGATCGGCCAGGAAGGCCATCATCGAGTCAACCACGTCGAAGCTGCTGTACTTCACCGCCGCGATGTTTTGCGACTGAAAACCGCGCCGCCAACCCTGGCTGGACCAGTAGAGCAGCCGGTCGTTGGCCCCGACGTCGCCCTGCAGGTTGAATTGCGGCGCGACGATCACGGTCTCGTTGCTTTTGCCCAGGGCCAGCACCGCGTTGGTTATCCAGTTGAAATACTCATTGCCGTTGCGGTTGGCCCCGTGCAGCACGATCACCGCTGAGGTCATGGTACCCCAGACGGCGTCTTCGCGCAGGAGGTCATAGTTGCTGTAAAAGGGCTGCTCGTAGGGGGCGTCGGTGCCCCCCGAAAGGCGCAGCGTGCGCAGGGCACAACTGGAGGTAAGGCAGGGATCTTCGACCGTGTAGCTGGTATCGATCGGCACCTCAGGCTCGGCGATCACTTGAGGAGTAAACGACCCATCGTCGTATTCTTCGCAGCCGCTCAGCCCAGTGCCTAGCAGCAGGATCAGGAGCGGGAAGACAAGCAGGATGTTTGATTTCATCGGGATAGAGATTTTTGGTTAGAAAAAATGAAGGATGGGCGACGCCGTTTACTGCCAGGCGAGCAGGGGCCATACGCCGTCGGCGGTGCAGGTCCACACCGCGCTGAAGTCAAAGCCTGGCAGCGTGCCGTTGGGGTCGGCGCAGGCATAGGCTGCGATGTCCACCGCCACACCGTCAGCAGTGATGTCGGCTCCCCCCCCGTAGTTGATGGCCTGATCGACGGGATAGTAGAGGTCCTGGTAGGTTGAGCCATTGCCGACCTGCCCGATGACATGCCCGGGGTAGTCGCCCGATTCGTCGGCGTCGGTAACCGTTACATTGCCGGTGGCATAGCCGCGCAAGAAGGTGCCGTCGAGGCGGCCCACCGCCCCGCCGGTCCGGTTAGCCCCAGTCATGTTGCCGGTGGCATAGCAGTCGGTCACCGTCGCGTCGGCCTCTACCGAGCCCACCACGCCGCCCACCCGGGCCGAGCCCGACTGGCAGTTGCCAGTGGAGTAGGACTCTGAGACCGTGCCAGCCTCGCTGAGGCCCACCAGGCCGCCCACGCGGCTGGCCGCGCCGTTGACGCCGCAAGAGGACCAACTGCGGGTCAGCAGGCCCGCTTCCTGCGAGCCGACGATGCCGCCCGAGCGGCTGCTGCTGCAGGTAACGCTGCCACTGGTGTGGCAGTTTTCGATCAGCCCATCCAACTGACGACCCACCAGCGCCCCGGTAGCTTGGTTGCCTTCCACGCCGGTTACCGCCAGCTTGAGGTTGCGGATGCTGCCTCCGTCCAGCACCCCAAACAGGCCCACCTCGGTCTGCTCGGGGCGGGCGATGCTCAGCCCGCTGAGGGTAAAGCCAGCCCCGTCGATGGTACCGGTAAAGCCTTCCACCAGATCGCCGATGAGCTCGAAGCCCCGCGCCTCAGACACAGAGAGGTCAGTAAGATCGATGTCGGGCCCTAGCACGAAAGCACTTGCCAGGAACAACCGGATCAGATCTACCTGCTCGGCGGTTTCGATCACGTAGGGGTCAGCCTCGGTACCGCTGCCACTGGCAAAAAGTGGCTTGGGCTCGATCTCGGTGGTGAAGGTGCGCTGAAACGCGGGTTCCAGCGACTGCTCCTCAGCGCCTAGCTCGCCCGAGGCCACGCTCAGGGTGTACCGGGTCTCGAAGTCCAGCGAATCGGCAGGAATGATGACCACGATGGATTGGTTGGGGTTGAAGGTCAACTCCAGGGGCACCGCTTCGCTGCTGGAAGCCAGACTGATGGCCGCCGCTGCCAGATCGGGGTTGACGGGCGCGGAAAAAATCAGGGTAAACTGGGCGTCCACCTTGAGCCCGCTGCGGCCCTCTTCGACGTTGTTGTTATCGACCTGCACCGCCGTCACCGCCAGTTGGCTGGGGTCCACGGGATAAAATGGTTCCTCCTGGGTGCAACCGGTCAGGCACAGTAGGAGCAGGGCCAACCAGGCCCAGGCTCGCGGCATGAGAAAGAGTAAGCGTAGCATAAGACTATTGATTGATGGGGGTGGGAGCACAAAGGCCTGGGTCTGCGGGGGCATTGTTGTTGGCGTCGATCTCGTTGGCCGAGTACAAAAAGCGTTGCGGGAAGCATTCGCCCGGCTGCCGGGGAAACATCACCGCCACGTCGGGCTCGGTGTCGCGCAGGCGTCGGGCGTCGTTGTAGGGCATCCAGGTGCCGAAGCCCGAGACGTAGCGTTCTTCGATGATTTCGCGGATCAGCGCCCGCACAGGGTCGATGCTGTCGAGGTTTTCGAAGCCATCTTCGCTGAAGTCATCCTCGTCCAGAGGCAGGTAGGCGAAGCCCGCGCCAGGGTCCAAGATGGGGAAAGCCCCTCATGAGTTAGATCGGA
>CAYVAP010000632.1:0-3310 GCA_964449365.1 uncultured Bacteroidia bacterium | reverse complement strand
AATGGAATTATTACATAAGGCCTCAAAAAGAGGAAGTTATTTTTTGAGTCTTACTAAGGAGATGCCTCGCTCTAAGTGGTCAAAAAGGGTTTCTACGGGAACCCGCGTTCCCATAAAAACAGGGGTTCCACCCAACGTACCCGGATCAATGCTAATGACTTCTTCTGGTCGCATATGACTTTTGGTTCAATGTACGATTTTCATAGGGGTTTGGCCACTCCAACCGCACCTGCTGCCCCCTGATCCCTCGATCGGTCTGCACCTTGCTGATTTCAGCAGGCGGCGGGCATCGAGGGTCATTCTTCCTAGCTCAGAGGTCGCTTTCTGGCTTAACCTGGACGCTGATTCGATGGCGCACAAACGGATAGCATACCCGCCGTGGCCAGCTATTACTGGCTACTGACGGGTATGCATGATCGATGGCCGCCTGCTTCTCCCTATTGAACGATAAACTTGGCAACCCCTTTGCTCTGGCCGTTATCCAATTGGATTTGAAGACTAGGCAAAACTTTTTAAAGTACTGATTTGCAGAAACTTGCGAACTTAATGTTGTTTTGATATAAACGCTACAATCCATGACGTCGGCTAAGGTCAGCTGCGCAGCAAGTGGTCTCAGGACATCAAAAACGAGGATTTCTATCCAGGGGTAACTTGCACTTAGCTTTCATAAACCGGCTTTTTTCATTTCCAATGGACTTTTACCTAGTTTTCAAAATTGGATGATGTAACACCCCGAAGGGCCACAAGGGTCTCGTGCATGCGCCGCCGGGCTTCACCGGCCTGCGCCCCCACGGTATCCTGGCCAGCCGCAGTTGATGTGCTCGTGAGGCTTTGCAAGCCGAAACGCCGTGTCCCTGCGTCTCTGACGCCCGAAATCTCGTAAGTCAAAGACTTCAAGACGCAGGGTTTCGGCACAGGCCAGCCCCCCACATATTGGCTCACTCAGTGGTCGTCCAAGCGGCTTAGCTGGACTTTAGCCAATCCTACGAAGCCGTGCAAATCTTGTAGTAGTTCACTAACTCCATAAATGACTGATTTTGAATACCTTAAATTTTGATTCCCATATTTTTGTAGTAGTGAAGCTAAATAGGACAATTAGAAATTGAATTATCAATGTCACCCTCAATCTAGTGACATTCAAAGATACAATTCCCTCATAAGGTATTTACTTCGAAACCGGCCACATAGCTTCTGAATCGCCTTTTTTATTCAGATTACTTTGAGCAAGTTGGCTAAAGTCCAGCTTAGCAACGCTCAAAAAATAAGTTGGCCTTCTTCGCTTGAGAATAGGAGGTTGAGAGATTGAGAGGTTGAGACTAAGAGATTTTACGTCCCAAAGTCTCAGAATCTCACCATCTCATTATCCCTCCTTGATCTAGAACGAGATCTCTAGCCGAATTAGGGAAGTTATTTTTCTCGCGTTACTTAGTTTGGCCAACCGTGCTTGCTGTGTTTTTTGGGCCTTTGATTAATGGCTCGCAGGGGGTAAAGAGCGCGCGCAGAGGGCTTGGCTGCGTGGGTGGGTGTCTCGCGGGGGGCGCAGGGCATGGGAGTTCCCTGGCGTCTTAGCGTACTCCGCGAGAGATCTTTTTGAGGATGCATTGCCGCCCCTCCTTTTATGCCTGAGCAATAGGTCATCATCCCTAAATTTAGGTAGCGGTTAAGCGGGAAAAATTCCCAAATTTAGGTATTGCCAATCCCAAGCCGTCGGTATTAACTTGTGCTAATTTAGAACTAGACTAAATTAGGCATGCTAAGGCGACTAGGTTTCTTTCTTCGGCAAATCGGCCTGCACCAAAAGCGCTGGTACCTGCGCTGGCACCTCTACCTGGGCCTCCTGGCCGGAGGCGTGATCGCCATCGTGGCCCTGAGCGGCACGGTGCTGACCTTTCGCAATGAGATCGACCGCTGGCTCAATCCTGCCCTGATGGAGGTGGAGCCGCAGGGAGAGCCGCTGAGCATCGGCACCCTGGTGCAGAAAGCCCAGGCCCAGCGCCCCGAATGGGAAATTCGCGGGGTCTTCGTACAGGAACTGGACCAGCCGCGCTTGTCTTACCAAGTGCAAGTCGTAGGGGTAAAAGAGCAGATCTTCATCAACCCCTACACGGGCGAGCTGATGGGACAACGCCTGCGCGACAGCGCCTTCATCGGCATCATGCTGAGCCTGCACCGCCGCCTGCTGCTGCCACCCTGGGGCCGCTACCTGGTGGGCCTTTGCTCGCTGATCTTGCTGATCATGATCATCACCGGGCTGCGGCAGTGGATGCCGCGCCAGTGGAAGCAGCTCAAGGCGCGCCTCACCGTCAAGAGAGGAGCTAGCGCCAAGCGCCAAAATTACGACTGGCACCAAGTGCTGGGGCTGTATAGCTCGCCCTTTGTGGGCATCCTGGCCCTCACGGGCTTTGCCATCACCTTCAGCACCGTGATCGTGCCGCTGGCCTTTTTGCTGAGCGGCAAACCGGTCAAAACCCTCACCGACATCTTCGATCCCCACTCCGTTTATGCCGCAGGCGTGACGCCCATCCCGGTCGATTCGGCCATGGCGGTGGGCTATGCTACCATTCCCGGCGGGGAATTTACCAGCATCCGCATCCCTACCGATAGCCTGGGGGCGTATCAGATCTACTTCGAACGCGAAGGCCCGGGCCGTAGCCGCGAGCGGGAATTTCTGGCCATCGACCAGTATTCGGGAGCGGTCATTTTTGACACCCCTCGCGATGGCCCCTACCTGGGCATGGCCTACCTCGACTGGGTAACGCCGCTGCACTACGGCACCTTCGGCGGGACGTTCACCCGCTGGGTGGTTTTCGTGGCCTCGCTGGTGCCGGTGGCGCTGTTTTTCACGGGGCTGTACATCTGGCTGCCGCGCTACCGCAAGCGCAAGCGGCTGGCCCGCGCGAAGGATCCTCAACTAGCCTCCCATGAAGCATGACATCCGGGACGGCCTGCGCTACGCCGCCTGGATCGCGCTGGTGGCCGCAGCCATGGGAGGGCTGTATGGCCTGCTGGGCGCTACGCCTTGGCAGCCCATGGTGTACACCGTGTTGCTGGTGGGGACCTTGGCCATGCTGAATGCCCTGGTGGCCTTGCTGGTCGGGCTGGTGCAACTGGGCTTATGGTGGAGCGGACGGCGCCCGCATGGGGTGCAGCGCTACCTGGGGCTGTCGCTGGGCTTTGGGATCGTGTTTGGGGCCATTTTCCTGGTGGTGGGGCCGTTTGGAGACATGATTTTTTGATCGTGAGCAGCTTACGCTGACTTACCCTCGAATTCGTCAATCGTTTCATCGCAATGAAAGTATTTCGTTTCTGG
>CAYVAP010000631.1:0-3318 GCA_964449365.1 uncultured Bacteroidia bacterium | reverse complement strand
AATCTTGTCCATCTTGTCCAAAAACGAGCGCGCCAAAGGCTCATGTCCAGTAGGATGAAATATAAATTAGTGAGCCTTTGCTCGGGAAAAGTAGAAGATTGATTGAACAGTTGTTCTTGAAAGACGAGTGGTCAAGGCGCAGGTCACGGATCTTCGCAAAGCATCAATATCTTGTTTGAAGTCGATGGTGAAGGCTACCTCGGTCCATTTGCTTTACTCGCGCATGGAGGAGCAGCGACCACGGGCTCGCCCTGACGGATGGCAACTCTGCGCTAGGCCATGGGTAGCTTGTAAAAAAATACCCGGCCATGGCCGGGTATCAGTTTTTATGGGATGTAGGTCTATATTCCTGATGAATCGCGCATACCTTTTCGCAGCGCGTGTACTTGGCGCGCAGCCTCAGGCTTATCTTTCATCGTACACCACTACCCCAGGGTGAGCCTCGGGATCGAAGCGGAAGGTACCATTGCTGTACCCGACGTTGGGCGCAAAATCACGCAGCTCGAAGGTCGTCTCGGTCTGCTTGCGGTTGGTAAGGGTCGCCTTGGCGGGGTAATTGGTCTTGGTATTGATCCAGAGGGTCGCGCGATAATAGTCGAGGCTAGGATCTTTGATAGCGAGGAAAATTTTGTGGCAGGTATTGCCATCGACGCTTTCGGTGCCTTCGTAGCGTGCCTCGGAACTAGCCTCATACAGTTCGAAGAGTGCCTCGATGTTCATGCCCTCTTCGGGGTCGTATTCGAGAATGTTGACGGTGTTGTCTTCTTTGAGGTAGATCCAGAGGTTTTCGAGATCGCAATAAAATGCCTCACCGGCCATTTTGACCACGTATTTGCCTTGTTGATATTTGAGGGAACCTTTTTTAGAGATGCTACCACTGAGGCCAGGGCCAGAGAGTTCGTAGACAAAATCGGCCCCAAAGTCTTTGAGGGCTTCGACTTCGGCTTTTGATTCTTTCAGGATATCATCAGCTTTGCCAACAGGAGCCACAAAGCCCAGCAGGCCCAGGGCAGCGGTGGAAAGTAGCAAGGTCCATAAGATGAGATTACGTGTCATGTCGATTGGTTTTGAGAGCTTCATTGGTGATGTAGGCCAGGTGGCTGTGCTGTGTGCTTGATGGGGTAGCGGGCCCGAGCACTTTAGCTGGATATCATGAGTTTTGCTCACAAAGGTAAGGGCTTTGCGGCAGACCCGCTTGGTATCTGGGTGATTTTACGTAATGGCTACTGAATGTTGAGGCGAAGGCTGGGTCAATCAGCTAGCGTGTGGACCTGCGCCAAGATGGTGCGGGTTGGCCGCCAAAGTGTACCTCACTCTGCTTGCAGATCGGCCTCGAAGTAGAGGCGCACCACCACCCGGATCACACCGTAAATTTTTTCCTTTTCTTCGTCGTTAGCGTAGATTTTCAGCTCGTAGGTCGCATCCGGGTCAAGTTTTAGGCTAGTAGCGGCCACGTGAGTGATGGTGTAGTCTACTTCATTTTCTTCGGGGATACCTAGCCATTCGCCTTCGCGCTTGAGAGGAACCACGGTATTGAATTCCTGCACCCGATGGTCAGGGGCTTCGAGGGTGAGAAACAAAGGCAGGTCGCTGCGATTGATGCCCTGATCGTAGGTGATGGCCAGTTCGAGCATGGTGATCAGGGGTCCCTCACTAGGGGGGGTCTCAATGCGAAATTCTACTGGCTCGGAGAAGTACATAGTCAGGCTTTCGAGGGACTGCTCCCCCTTCCAGAGGGGACGAATGTCGGCGCATCCCCCTAAAACCAGCAGACATAGCCCGCTCAGTACTCCGTACCACCAGCGTGAGTGTTGCATAAGCAGCCTTGTTTTCTTACAGGTTGGATCCAAGTGCGCAGGTAAAAATACAGATAAAACTGAAATTCTAAAAATTACGAAGCGCCGAATTGAGCCATCTTTGTGCCAGGGCATGCCCTCTCGATCCACTCTAGCGATGAAACCTTGTTTATCCCTGGTTTTTGTCCTTGTTTTGTAAGATAGCCATCGTGCTATATGTTTCTGGCGAAAGTGGCACCAGGGAGGTGCTACCTGGCTCAATAGCCGATTTTATGCCCGTACTGATTACCAAACAATTTCGATTTGAGGCTGCACATTGGCTGCCCGGTATGCCCGAGGGGCACAAATGTCGCCGCATGCACGGCCACAGTTTTGTGTTCGATGTGAATGTGCTCGGTGAAGTAGACCCCAAAACCGGAATGCTCATGGATTTTGGCGACATCAAGCAGGTGGTCAAGCCTTACCTGGACATGCTCGATCACTGGTGTATCAATGAGGTGGGAGACCGTGAGGCCGAGCCCCTGTTGCAAAATCCTAGCTCCGAAAACCTTGCCCAATGGTTCTATCGAGAGCTACAGCCTCAGCTACCGGGGCTCTTTAGCATCATCGTCTACGAAACCTGCACCACCCGCTGCGAGTATCGTCCTGTATGGTAGCTCTTTTTCTCTTCACACCCTTCGAATGATAAATTTGCCTCTATGCCCGTACATATCACCATTGCAATCGACGGCTACGCAGGTTGCGGCAAAAGCACCACCGCCAAGCAGGTAGCCCGCGAGCTGAATTACCTCTTCATAGATTCCGGTGCCATGTACCGGGCAGTGACCCTGTATGTGCTACGCCACGTGCTACCTTATCAGAAAGACAATGAGCAAATCAAGGCTGCCCTCAATGACATCAAGCTCGAATTTGACTACACCGACCATCCCCTCATTCCCGGCATCTCCATGAATGGCGAGCCCGTAGGAAAAGCCATTCGCACCCCACAGGTGTCTGGAGCTGTGAGTCAGGTAGCCACCTTGAGGAGCGTACGCGAAGCCATGGTGGAGCAGCAGCGGCGCATTGCCCACGATCAAGGCGTGGTCATGGATGGCCGCGACATCGGGACGGTGGTTTTCCCTAAAGCCCAACTCAAGATCTTCATGCAAGCTGAACTGGAAGTGCGTGCTCGTCGTCGCCTGGACGAGCTCGATCAGCAGGGTATCAACAGCTCCTTGCAAGAAGTCATGGATAACCTCAAGGAGCGCGATCGCATCGATACCACTCGCGCCATTGCCCCCCTCAAAAAAGCAGACGATGCCGTGGTCATCGATACCACCCACCTATCAGTGGCCGATCAGGTTAAAAAGGTCTGTGATTTGGCTTGGGAACGCATGGCCCAAAGCAGTCCTTTGTGATCAACAGTGATCAGTGATCGAGGTGATCAGTGAGCAGTGATCGAGGTGATCAGTGAGCAGTGATCAAGGTGAGCAGTGAACAGTGATCGGATGCTGTTGATCACCCCCGATCACCTCGATCACCC
>CAYVAP010000630.1:0-3323 GCA_964449365.1 uncultured Bacteroidia bacterium | reverse complement strand
AGTGCCTGATACCCTTATACTTTATTCCCTTATACCCCTGACCGTTCATATAGGTCAGAATTCTATGCGAATTTCGAATGGTTACTTACTTAATTCCGAAGGCATTAGGGAGACCAGTGGGATCTTCGACCTTGTAAAGGTCGCACCTTTGTAGCCTAACGCCGATTTTCTTCCCGACCCCATCGGGGTCGAACTCAACAATCCTGCCGCCATAAGGTATAGTACAACCCCTGATCCCTCATCCATGCATTTTTCAGATTACCACTCTACCGTACGCGACCGCTTTCTGCGCTACGTGCGCATCGATACCCAGAGCGATCCTGCTTCGCCCAATACGCCTTCCACTGAGAAGCAAAAGGTTCTTGCGCGCATGCTAGCCGAAGAGCTGCGCGAGATGGAGGCGCAAGAGGTAGACCTGGATTGGCACGGTTACGTGTACGCCACCATTCCCGCCACGGTGGAGGCCGACCTGCCCACCATCTGTTTTTGCTCCCACGTCGACACCTCGCCCGATTGCAGTGGCACCGGAGTGAAGCCACTCGTTCACGAAAATTATCAGGGTGGCGACCTCACCCTGCCCGATGACCCGAGTATCGTGCTGCGCCCCGAGGATCATCCGGACTTGGCCCAGCAGATCGGCAACGATGTGATCACCGCCAGCGGCACCACCCTGCTGGGGGCCGACAACAAGGCAGGCGTGGCTGCCATCATGGACGCGGCCCATTACCTACTCACCCACCGCGACGAAGTCAAGCACGGCCCGATTCGCATCCTCTTTACCCCCGACGAAGAAATCGGACGCGGAGTAGATAGAGTAGACATGAGCAAGCTCAACGCTGACTTTGGCTACACCATCGACGGGGAGCGAGCTGGCACCATGGAAGATGAGACCTTCTCTGCCGACGGTGCCTCGCTGATAGTACACGGGGTGAGCGCCCATCCGGGCTTTGCCAAAGGCAAACTGGTCAATGCCCTCAAGGTAGCGGGCGATATCCTGGCTCGCTTGCCGCACGACCTCTCGCCCGAGGGGACCGAGGGCAAAGAGGGATTCATCCATCCGGTGCAGATGCAGGGCAGCGCCGAGCAAGCCCAGATCGACTTTATCATCCGGGACTTCGATACCGCCCGACTCGCCGATCATGCAGCGATCTTGCAGCGTGTGGTCGCCGAGGTGCTGCCGCATTACCCTGGTGCCAAGGCTGAGTGGCAGGTACAAGAGCAATACCGCAATATGAAGGAAATCCTGGATCAGCATCCGCAGGTGGTGGCCTACGCCGAAGAAGCGATCCGCCGGGCGGGCCTCGACCCGGTCAAGCGCTCTATCCGAGGCGGCACTGACGGCTCGCGGCTTTCCTTCATGGGGCTACCCTGCCCCAACATCTTTGCCGGCGAACATGCTTTCCACTCCAAATACGAGTGGGTGTCGGTGCAAGACATGGAAAAAGCCATGGAAACCATCGTACACCTGGCCGAGATATGGGCAGAGAAGGAAGTTCGGAGTTCATAGTTTGGAGTTCGGAGTTTGCTGGCCATTCCGCTTTCGAGTGCTAGTTTCTACCGCTCTTTTCAGCCAATATGAGCCTTTATCCCCTGATAATCAGATGCTAGTAAAGTACCTGATTCCGGAATAGTCAGGAATTTTCAAGTTGAAGGCGCTGCCAGTTAGCGAGTTAAAGCCAGTTTGAGGGATCGGAAATTTCGTCCCAAATGCCTTGGATCATTCTTCCTTCTTCGCCAGTATCAAGCGGCTTAGGGGGGATGAATACCCAAGAAACCATCCATCAGGCGCCTCGTTCTGCCCCAGCCGTTTGATCACTCAGGGGCCGAAGGTGTAACCATTACACCATGAATTCGAATACATAGCTGTAACCGTTGAGTCGAATATTTCTGGCCAAAAACAATTTTAGACTTGGCAAAATACTAACTCACGTTTGAGCCTTTTCGCTTTTTTACCCAAAAAATACTGATCGTCGACCCTCCCCTTCCTGACGAAAGCGCCTTACGCATTATTTTTTGAGGGATGAAGTTGAGTTTTCCGAGTGGAGTGTGGTTTTTTCCTATAAATTTCGCACTCCGAGTGCCTAAGTAATATCCTCCCCAATCACGCACCGCTTGACAACTTCTAACTTTTTAATTCCATGCGTACCACTTCCATCGAGGCATTTTTGCCCATAAGTTTGATCCTGATGTTGATTGGCGGGTTTTCGCTTAGCCTGCAAGCTCAGGCACCCCCGCCTGGCGATGAGAAAAACATCACGGCTGTACTGGATAGCTTTACCACGGCCTACAGCAATCTGCCCAAGAGTAAGGACAAGAGTTCCGTGCTGAGCCACATCAGCAAGGATCTATCCTACTCCATCTTCAATTTTAGCATCCTTGGCAAATCCCGCATGCAGGAGGGAGACTACAAGGGCTTCGAAAGCTACGTCAACTATCTGGTACGCACGAGCCTGACTACCCTGCGCTATGATGTGTCCGACGTTCGGGTTACCCACACTTCTGATAAGCTTGGTGTGGTAACCTACAAGGTTGACTACGAGACCAAAGAGGAAAATGGGATCTGGGTGAAAGGCAAAGAGACCATAACTATGGCCATGGAAAAGCGCGACGACACCTGGCAAATCGTGCACTACGCCATTATTCAGATCGAAGACGAAAAACTCAAAGGCACCTGCCTCTGTGAGCTATTTGCTTCTTCGAGCGAAGAGGGTGAACTCGTGGCCCGCACCACCATTCCTACAGGGCAGCAGTACACCACCAAATTCGACAACTTCGAATTCAAGACTAGCGACGGAGAAACGCTAATCAAGGTCAAAGACCGCGATGAAGTATTCAAGCGGCTGGCTTCGGGGGTGATCGTGGTGATGAAGGACGGTAAGGTCGTCGAACTTGGCATCGCCAAAAACAAACGCGAAAGCGTCGGCCTGCTAGTGCGCGACTATTTCTACAAGGAGCGCTGCGCCCGCCTGAAGATCCGATAAAGGAGAAATTTCCTTCCCGACCTCAAGCGTCGCTCTGAGCCTAGGCTCGGAGCGACGCTTTTAACGGTATGAAAGGGCCATAGGGCCATAAGGGGAGTAGGTAGGCTTGGGAGAGTCCCGAGTTTTTCGGGAAAAAACGATGCCACATATTTGGACCGTTCCGGGCTACCCCAGAGTGGCGCGGATTTACAATCCGCCGAGTGGATTTAATTCGTGATTCGTGATTGGTAATTGAAAGTAAATTTAGCCGCTTGGGCGGCCACTGAGTGAGCCAATATGAACGGTAGGTAAACGCTGTGCCTGACTACCTTATACCCCATACCCTTACCCCCCTGACCGTTC
>CAYVAP010000629.1:0-3326 GCA_964449365.1 uncultured Bacteroidia bacterium | reverse complement strand
TTCTCACTTCTGACTTCTCACTTCTGATTTCTTCCCCATGAAAGACCTCTACCAGTACCTCCTCCTCCTCGGCGACAACCCGCTGATCATCGGGCATCGCCTCTCTGAGCTGTGTGGCCACGGGCCGACACTGGAGACCGACATTGCGCTGACCAACATCTCGCTCGACCTGTTTGGGCAGGTGCGCAACTACTTCCAGTATGCCGCAGAGGTGCAGGGCGGCGAGGCCACCGAGGACAGCATCGCCATGCTGCGGCAGCCCAACGAATACCGCCACGTCAACCTGATGGAGCAACCCAATACGGACTTCGCCTGGGTGATGGCGCGGCAGTTTTTCTTTGATGCTTATCATCAGCCGCTGCTCAAGCAACTGATGCAGAGCCAGGACGAGCGCATCGCGGCCATCGCGGCTAAGTCGAGCAAGGAGGTGGCCTACCACCTCGACGTGTCGCAGGCCTGGATGCTGCGCCTGGGCGACGGCACGGAGGAGAGCCATCAGCGTATGCAGGCGGCGGTGGACTACCTGCTGCCCTACGCCATCGAGCTGATGGAACCCACCGACATCGAGCAGCGCATGCGCGAGGCGGGTATTGGCGCGGATCTGACGGAGGTGCGCAGGGCTTTCGACCAAACCGTCGATCAGACCCTGGCAGAGGCGACGCTGACCAAGCCAGACCTCACCTTCATCCAGCGCGGCGGCAAGCAGGGCATCCACACTGAGCACTTGGGCTACATCCTGAGTGAGTTGCAGTACATGCAAAGGGCGTATCCGGGAATGGAGTGGTAAAGAGATCGCTGCGCTGCGAGAAGAGAGATCACTGCGCTGCGAGAAGAGGGATCGCTGCGCTGCGAGAAGTCAGACCGCTGCGCTGCGAAAGACGAGAGAAAAGAATTAGTGGAGAGTCAAGGTTTATTTCCTGCAAAGAACGCCAGGAAACCTTTCTCCCTCGCGTCCTCCGCGCCCCTGCGGGACACGCAGCCAAGCCTCTGCGCTCTTTCTTTCCCCTCATATGTTTGTACTGGACTTTTGACAAGCATTTTTATCAAGAGTTCCAATCTCAGACTACTCATTTATAGATACAACCTACTGAAAATCAGACAAATACATACAGCACGCAAAAAAATCCTCATTTATCACACAAATGATATTTTTATTTTTTGGAGGTTTGGAGAAACGGGAGCCGTTCATAAAACCGCAAAAAATAGCATTGGGTGCAATGTCTGTCTGGCGTATACTTCTGGTTATCAATGTTTTAGAAACTACGGAAGGTAGCGCTGAGCGTCAAAAGTCCAGGTTTGTAAAAACCGCTTGGCGCGGCCACTGAGTAAGCCACCAATATGGGGGGCTGGCCTGTGCTGAGGCCTCCTGCTCTATGGGCCCCTGTGCCCCGTTCATACAGGTGAGAATCTGCTGCACGAAATCCTTCGGTTCATGCCCTCCCATCGCTTGCCTTCGCTTATTTCGCCCCAAGGGATAGCCCTCATGCTGGGTCTCGTCACCACGGTCTATTTCTACCGAATAGGGATCTACGACCAAATCGAGCAGTTGCCCCTCATCATGGCATTGATAGAGGATGATTACCTCCCAAACGACTTTTTTACCGAGGCTGGTAGGCAGTTTGGCCCTAGGTATTACTATGTACATCTGATGGCCTGGAGCGGCAGGTTGCTGGGTCTGGAAAATACGTTGTTTGGCTGGATGCTCTTGGCCCAAGCAGGGTTGGCCTGGGTGTCGTTTCGGATGGGAAAAGCCTGGTTTGAGGGCGATGAAGTGGCCGCTCTGCTGTCTACGGCAGTGGTGATGAGTGCCGAGGCGGTGGCCTGGGGCTCAAAGTCGGTCATTTATGCCCCTTACCTGACCCCTGGCGTCCTGGTTATGCCTTTGATGGGGATGAGTTTGCTGGATGGCAGTCGAGGGCGTCTGATGAGGGCGGGCCTCTGGGCGGGATTGAGCGCATGGGTGCACATCTTGCTGGGGGTCGAGACCGGGCTGTTGGTTTTGGGAGCGGGTTGGTGGGGCTGCATTAGGCAAGCAGGCCGGTGGCATCGTCCTACTTGGATACAAACCGCACTCGGGGCGGGAATCCTCATCGTCATGGCCTTGCCCACCTTGATCCCCTACGCCGCACAGTCGCGGATGTTAACGGCTGAGACGTTCGTACAGATCATTGCCGTATTTCGACACCCGCATCACTACCTCCCTAGCTACTTTTTGGCCAACGGCTGGGAATGGGTCAAGGGCGCGGCTTTTTGGGGGGCAATGGCCCTGGCGTGGTGGCTTTGGCGCAAGCATTATCCTGGCCAAGCTCTGGCCCAGCGCTTCGTGGCTTTACTGACGGGGTTGATAACCCTAGGCTGCGTGGTGGGCTGGTGGGGGGTAGAGCTCGCCCAAAACCGCCTGCTCACCACCGCGCAAACCTGGCGCCTTCTCAATTTATTGAAGTGGATCGGGTTGGTGCTCATTGGTGGGAGCTTGGGACGAATGCTGCGGGGCAAAAGCCCCCTTGGTACCTTTGGCGGATATCTGGCTATGCTGACTCCGCTGGCCATGCTGGCCGCTATGGGAAAAGCTGCGGGGGTACGCTTGCCCGTTTTTGGCCTCGCCCTGCTCGGTCTGCTCACGGCAGCGCTGCTCTTGTGGATAGATCAACTGTATATTTCCTCCGTAGGGCTGGTGCTGATATATGCCCTGATTATGGGCTTGTATCTAGGGGGGCAGGAGCGCTGGGGCATAGGCGTAGTGGTCGCCTTGCTCGTAGGAACCGCGCTCAACGCCACGCTATTGGTCGGAAGGTTGCCCTCACCCCTGGAAAGCATCGCGGCGCGGGTGTTTCGCCCACGGGTATATGCTTGGAGCTATCCCGATGAAATGCAGGCCGTGATGGACTTTGCCCGGACCCAGACCCCGACCGCCTCGGTATGGCTCACCCCACCCGATTTTGGACCGATGCGCATCGCCGGGCGCAGGGCCATCGTGGTTGACTTCAAAGCTTTTCCCTTTCAGGATGCGACTATCTGGACCTGGTACCAACGCATCTTGGCCTGCTATGGCTCTGACCCGGCTGCCCGCGATGAGGCCTGGGCCCAATGGAATCCCGCTTCCCTGCGACGCATTGCTCGCTCATACGAGTTCGACTACGCAGTCGTACCTCACACCGATGCCTGGGCTGACTATGCAGGGCAGTTTGACACCAAGACCTACAAAGTGTTGACTCGCAGCGAGGCACTAGTGGAATGAGCTCGTAGTTCGTAGTCATTTATTCGTAGCTCGTTAGTTCTACTTTAAGACCTCTATCTTACTGAGAATCAGCCTTTCGATATTTCTT
>CAYVAP010000628.1:0-3333 GCA_964449365.1 uncultured Bacteroidia bacterium | reverse complement strand
CTTCAAAGTGGTTGAATGGTAGAGTGGTTGATTTATTGAATGGCCTTGTTATCAATGAGTGATAGTGTCTTACAACGCTACAATCAGACTACTGGACATCATTCATTCAGACAGAATTTCAAGATTCACAGGATCAAAAGCACCTAAAAGCCCTCTTGTTAATCTTGTCAATTCTTGTCCCATCTTGTCCAAAAACGAGCGCCCCAGACCACTGGTGAAAGTCATCTTGTTATTCTTATCCCATCTTGTCGATTCTTGTCAATTCTTGTCCATCTTGTCCAAAAACGAGCGCCCCGGACCACTGGTGAAAGTCCTCTTGTCAATTCTTGTGAAGCTTGTCCAAAAACAAGCGCCCCAGACCACTGGTGAAAGCCCTCTTGTTAATCTTGTCAATTCTTGTCCATCTTGTCCAAAAAACGAACGCGCCAAAGGCTCATGTCCAGTAGTATGCTCTACAATCCTTACGCCACGTAGTATAAGTCAATCCAGTAAATCCACCATCCCAAACCCCTGGCTCCCTTTCTCCCCCAGCCCCACCTGCCAGATAAACCGCTGCCAGGCGGGATCGCAGCGCAGCTCGAAGTCATAGTGGTAGCCCCGCACCTGCGTCTCGCGGGGGGTACCGGCGGCGATGCTCACCAGCCGGGAGCGGGGCTCGCTCCGCAGCCTCAGGTCGAAATATTCGGGTAGGTGGGGCAGGTAGGGTGCCGGGATACCACCTTCGGCCACGATTTTCGCGTGGATTTTCCCCATCAGATTTTCGTAGAGCCGCTCGGCGTAGTCAGGCTCACTCGGGTGCAGGTAGTCGGCGTGGCCCCGCGCGTTGGGGCGCGAGACCACCACCGGCGAAGCGGTACGCAGCCTGACGGTGGCGGCCTCGAAGCTCGGCTCGGGCCGCAGCTCCACCAAGTCGATGCAAAAATCGACTCCGCTGCGGCGATCGGCCAGCCGCAGCTCTTGCTGGGCAAACAGGCCCTGCAAAAAGTGCTGCGCGACATCGGGCAGAGCAAAGCTCACCGTGAGCTTCGCTTCCCGCCCCAGCAGGCGCAGCCGGTCCCCTTCCCGGCGAAAGGGGCGCACCTCCAGGTCACCAAAGCAAAAAAAGCGAAAGCGACGCCCTTCGAAGTGGTAGCCTTCGTCGTGCAGCCACCGCGCAAAGGCCGTGTCCCCGCGGTCTAGCGCCTGGTAGAGCCAGGCAGAAACCGGATACTGGTAATTGATAGGGAGCTGTCGTCCCTGTCCGATTGGCGCAAGGGTGAGAAGGAAGCGCATGCGTTAACAATTGGCTGAAAAAATGAATTGCCAATATATAAATTTTGCTCAACAATTCAGCCCTTCGAAAGAAAATTCTGATCATCCCGCCCAAATGCGCCATTTTCCTGAAAACATGCTGCTGCACAAAAGGAAA
Source organism: uncultured Bacteroidia bacterium (assembly GCA_964449365.1). Classification (GTDB taxonomy): domain Bacteria; phylum Bacteroidota; class Bacteroidia; order J057; family J057; genus CAYVAP01. The sequence continues at coordinate 1,925 of CAYVAP010000628.1, read as the reverse complement.
AAATGGGGAGAGAAAGAAGCGAGGGAGGCAGACTGAACGAGCTCTGCTTACGCTTTCACAGGAAGATCGCGCAGCACGGCGAGCCAACGAGGGGACACAGAGACGCGGGGGGAAAGCTGTCCTACACTCAAAAAACATCCCCCTCGCTGCAACTTGCAGCGAGGGGGGTTACATTCGACTTTCGCAATGAAGATCTACTCGGTTCTCTATCGCGAATGACCAATTCCGAATCTTTAATTTTTCATCAACCGCAAAGTCTCCCGTCCCTGGCTGCTCTGTACGCGCAGCGAGTACACGCCTGCGCTCAGGTCGCTCAGGTCGAGTGGCTGGCGCTGGATACCGGCGGGCAGGGTGTTCGTTTGCACCACGCGGCCCCTGGCGTCGAGCAGCAAGAGGCGCAGCGGTTCACTCAGGGGGCGGCTCAGCGAGAGCGTCGCCTGCTCTTGGGCCGGATTGGGCGAAAGGGTCAGGCTCAAGTCGCGGGCCAGGCGGGAGGCACCAGTATTGACCAAAAAAGCCTCGACCGTATCGCTGTGGCTACACCCGCCATTTACCACCAGGGTCACCACGTAGGTACCCGCCGAGTCGTAACTGTGGGTAGGGTTGGGCAAGTTTGAAGTGTTGCCATCGCCAAAGTCCCAGCTCCAGGTCATGGCCCCTTGCGAGAGATCGGTGAAGTCAAAGGTTGCCGTGGTAGAATCTTGCGTAGCGCTGAATTCCGCCTCGGTGATGTCCACAAATACCTGCTGCAAATCGCTGACGCAAGGCTTGGCCTGCACCTCCCAGTCGTAGAGATAGTAGTAAAAATCTTCTGCGCCCGTGGTGGCCGAGGAGTTGTAGATGCTGGCCAGGCCAGCAATCGCGTAAGGGTAGTTGGCCCCGCTGCTATTGCGGTACAGATCGATGGTGGTGCCGCCCACGCTATAGGTGCCAGGGCCGGGGATGGCCAGGTCGAGGGTAATACGCTGTGGCCCAGCGGGAATGCTCACCGTTACTTGATCGACCACGTTGCCGTTGCCGTCGGGGGCGTCCCAGAGGAAGATGGTGCGGGTACCAGGAGAGCCCGCGTCCACCCAGGCAGAGATCCGGGTGAATTCTGTCTCAGCGCTAAAATTGAGCGTACCGTTAAAGCCAGTGTTGTGGTAGCCACCTGCTCCGAAGCCCGGCGAAGGTGGGCCCAGGCTCTGTACCGGTGCGGGCAGAATCTGCGACACCTGAAATTGGGTATCAGCCGTCAGGGGAGCCGTGAGGTAGGCATAGGTGGTATCCAAAAAGTTGCCCTGTGCATCGTACCAGAGGTAATCGACCACGTTGAGGGGCACAAGCTGTGCATTGGATCCTGCACAGACCAAAGGCACATTCACTGTCGGGGCCGTAGGCAAAGTGATGGTCACTGGCTGCACCACGGTGTCGCTGCCCAGCGTGTTGGACACGATGAGGGTCACGCTGTAGGTGCCACTGGCGAGGTAGGAGTGGGTAGGATTGATGGTCTCGGCGCTATCGCCATCACCAAAGAACCACAAGTAAGCCTGCGGAATATCGCTCGACTGATCGGTGAAGGTCACCTGATCGCCGCATTGCCCACCAACCTGCGCGAGGAAAGCTGCGGTGGGGGCTACCAGTGGCGTCTTGCACAGGTTGGTGATGTCAAAAGCCGCTGTCTGATCGCTGCGGCTGTTAGGGCTGCCCTGATCGGCGCTCAGTCCCAGGCCGCGCCGGGCAAATACCTCCCAGATCAGGCAGCCATTGACCCCACCAGTCAGCAGGGTGTCCGCTTTGAGAATGGCATCGCGCCCGTCCACGAAGCCAGGCCCACAGGGTTGCAATTTCAGCCCATCCATCACCAGTTGCATGGCCAGGTTGTTGCCGCCGTTGCCGTCGATGATGTCGGGGTCGTAGCCATATTCATCCACCAAAGCGAGGGT
>CAYVAP010000627.1:0-3336 GCA_964449365.1 uncultured Bacteroidia bacterium | reverse complement strand
ATCGAGCGATCGCGCAATACGCTCGCTTCATCAAACGGATGCAGCGGCTCGGTACCAAAGATATCCACTGACACGTCCCATGGGCGCAGGCGCTCCAGGCCGAGGCGCTCCTTTCGCTCCTGCATCAGCTCTTGGTAGATAGGTGTGACCACCTTTTCCACTGCCTCATGAAAAGCATGAGTGTCGGCTAGGCGATAGTCAAAGCGCCCCATGGCGTCGAACTGGTAGGCCGTATAGCTGGGGTATCCGGCGTTTTGGGCAATTTGGTGGCGCAGCTCGACCAACGGGTCGAAGATCGCCTCTAACTTGGGGCGATCTTGCTCGCGACGATGCTGCACCTTTTCCCAAATCTCTTGTCGCAGCTCGCGTTGGGGCGATTCGAGTAATTTTCCGGCCTGCTGCATGGTCAGGGTCTCTCCCTCATGCTCGATGGTCATGCCTCCATTCAGAGCACTATACTGCTGCGAGGTGGTTTGGGCTTTGGTGAAGAGCGGAATGCTTTCCTCCCGAAATAGCTCAATCTGTCGCTTCAGTTGTCGTACATAAGTGAGGTAAGGATCATCCGGAATTTGATCAAAGAAGGGGTTTTCGGCGAGCTTGCGGTTGAGCCGATTGTCGTAGGTGGACAGCTGGGGGCTGATATCGCGCACAAACTGCTGATAAGCCTCTTCGTACTCCTGATTTTGGGTGTGACGGGTCATGTTGATGAATCGCCAGGCGGCGGCTTCCGACACGATGGCCTCTAACTCATTGCGCTTGCGTAGAAAGGCCTCCAGCGCCTCGATGCTATCAGGCTCTTCGGACAGCAATGCTTCAAAGTAAGGCTGAAGACTTTCCCAGTCATTTACCTCAAAATCCCGGGGAACAAAACGGCGCTCCGCTTTGCGGTCTTCCACCTGAAGATAAGTCTGCATATACGTGATAGATTCTGGTTCTTATAATTAGGTAAGGTAGCAAATAAACGAAACCCGACGAACAAAGATTTCGTCGGGCCCGTTTGCCTGAGGCAATACTAAACGTGCTTTTCCCTAACACATCACTAACTTACACCTCCCGAGCAAGGATCGGATGGAAACCTTTCACCCAAAGGTAAATCAAAATCTTGCTAGAACCCCGTCCTTCTGAGTGGATATTAGGGATAAGTAATTGATTTTCACAGGGTAATGCTCGGATGCTTGTCGCCTTGTGGTAACTCAGATCTGCTTTATCAGTATAGATAAATTTTTCTTTCTTTTGCCTTCAAATGCCTATTGCCATGCCCAATCGCCTGATCAATCAAACGAGTCCATATCTGCTCCAACATGCCCACAATCCCGTCGACTGGTACCCCTGGGGCCCAGAGGCGCTGGAAAAAGCCCAGCAGGAAAACAAGCCTCTGCTGGTAAGCATCGGCTATGCTGCCTGTCATTGGTGCCACGTGATGGAGCATGAGTCTTTCGAAGACGAAACGGTGGCGCAGTTCATGAGCGAGCACTTCGTCTGCATCAAAGTCGATCGCGAAGAGCGCCCCGACATCGACAAGATCTACATGGATGCGGTCATGCTCATGACCGGGCGCGGCGGCTGGCCGCTCAATGCCATCGCCCTGCCCGACGGGCGCCCCATTTATGGCGGGACCTATTTTCGCAAGGAGCAATGGCTGAGTGTGCTGCAACAGGTGGCAGATTTTTACCGCAAAGACGCCGACCGTGCGCAGCAGTATGCCACCGAGTTGGTCAACGCCATGTCCCAAATGGATGTGGTGGAACTGCCAGAGGAGGTGAGCGCCTTTTCTGCCGAAGAGGTAACCAGCCTTCAGGCCGAGCTGCTCAAGCAGATGGATCGGCAGTGGGGCGGTCGTAAGGTGCAGGCCAATAAGTTTCCTTTGCCGCTCAACCACCGCTTTATGCTGCGGCTGGCCCATCACGCCCCCAACGAGGAGCTGCAAGACGCGGTCGATACCACCCTGGAAAAAATGGCTTTGGGCGGCATCTACGATCAGTTGGGCGGTGGCTTCGCCCGCTACTCGGTCGACCCTTACTGGAAGGTGCCTCACTTCGAAAAGATGCTCTACGACAATGGGCAATTGCTCAGTCTTTACGCCGAGGCGCAGCGTCAGCGGCCCTCGCCGCTGTATGAGCAGGTGTTGCGGCAGACCATCGGCTTTGTCCGTCGGGAGATGACCTCGCCCGAGGGGGGCTTTTATGCCTCGCTCGACGCCGACAGCGAGGGCGTGGAGGGCAAATTTTACACCTGGGACTACGAAGAAGTGGCGGCCATCCTGGAGAGTGACCTCAAGCCTTTTGCCGACTACTACAACCTGTAACTGGCGGGCAACTGGGAAGCAAGCCGCAATATCCTCTTTGCCCTGGAGACGGAAGAAGCCTTTGCCGCCCGCTGGAAGCTCGACCAGGCGGCCTTCCAAGCCGCCAACGAACGCTGCCGCGCCAAGCTGCTGACTGCTCGCGCCGAGCGCATTCGCCCTGGCCTCGACGATAAGATCCTCGCCTCCTGGAACGGCCTCATGATCACCGGGTTGGTGGATGCCTATCGCGCCTTGCCAGAGCCGGAAATCCTGGAGCTGGCTCTGCAAAACGCGCGCTTTGTGCGCGACCACATGGCCGAGGGGCCGATGCTATACCGCAACTACAAGGAGGGCACCCGCAGCATTCCCGGCTTTCTGGACGACTATGCCAATGTGGTCGCCGCTCTGATCAGTCTCTATCAGGTGACCTTTGACGAAAGCTGGCTCACCCAGGCCGAGGGCCACGTGCAGCACGTGCTGACCCACTTCGACGATCCCGATACCGGGCTGTTTTTTTACACCTCCGAAGTAGAGAAGACCTTGGTGCGCCGCAAGACCGAGCGGCAAGACGACGTGATCCCTGCTTCCAACTCGGTATTGGCCCACAGCCTGCTCAGCCTGGGCATCTTGCTCGACCGCAGGGCCTATCGCGAGCGCGCCGAGCACATGATGGCGGTGATGAAGCAGGAGGTGGTCAAGCTGCCCATGTGGCACAGCCATTGGGGTGAGCTGATGCTGCGCTTTTACTATCCGCAGTACGAAGTGGCGGTGTTGGGACCGGAAGCCTTGTCCTTTCGCCTGGCCCTAGAGCAGCCCTACGGCCCTGATCGCCTCTTCGCTGGTAGCACCGAGCCAAGCACCTTGCCACTGCTGCAAGACCGCCATCAGACCGACACCACCATCTATGTCTGCCAGGGCTACGCCTGTCAGTTGCCAGTGAAGAGCGTGGAGGCAGCACGAGAGCAGTTGAGGGGAAGCTAGTCATTAGTTTCGCGGTTCAAAGTTCAAGGTTGAAAGTAAAGCTAGCCGCTTGTCGCGGCCACTGAGTGAGC
>CAYVAP010000626.1:0-3343 GCA_964449365.1 uncultured Bacteroidia bacterium | reverse complement strand
TGGGACACCTTCTGAGGGGGAAGTAAGCCTGCACGGTCAGGCCCTCAGTGGAGCTGGCGCATCGCTGGCCAAGACCATCGAAGGCCTAGGGGGCAACCCTGAGCAGCCCTACGCGACCTTCCCAGAGGTCAAGGTATTTTTTGAGCAGCACCGAGCCAAGCTCACCCAGGCGGCGCAGGTCAAGAAGGAACAGCAAGCTGCCTGGGCCAAGGAAAATCCCGATTTGGCCAACCAGTTGCACGTTTTCCTCTCAGGCGAATGGCCTAGCATCGACTATGCCAATATTCCTCAAAAGGAAAAAGACGCTACCCGCAACGCCTCCGGCAACGTCCTGGCCGTCTACGCCGATCAGATCGAGAACATGATCGTGGCCTCGGCTGACTTATCCAACTCTGACAAGACCAACTCATTCCTCAAGAAAACGACGAGCTTCAAGAAGGGGGATTTCTCGGGGCAATTTTTGCAGGCAGGCGTCTCGGAGCTGACTATGGGCTCGCTGGCGGTGGGGATGTCTCTGCATGGCGGAGTAATTCCGGTTTGTGCTACTTTTTTTGCCTTTTCGGATTACATGAAGCCCACCCTACGCCTGGCCGCGCTCATGGAGCAACCAGTGAAATTTATCTACACCCACGATGCCTTTCGCGTAGGCGAAGATGGCCCTACCCACCAACCGGTGGAGCAAGAGGCACAAATTCGCCTCTTGGAGCAACTGAAAACCCACAGCGGTCACAACAGCTTCTTGGTGCTGCGCCCGGCTGATGGCTATGAGACCACTGTCGCCTGGCAAATGGCTATGGCCAACATCCAGTCGCCTACGGCGTTGATTCTGAGCCGACAGGGCATCCAGCAACTTCCTACCGAGCATGGGCAGTCGCGCTACGAAGCTGCCTTGCAAGCGGAGAAAGGTGCTTACGTGGTTGAGTTTGGCGCGGAAAAACCGGACCTCATTTTGCTGGCCAATGGGTCGGAGGTGGCTACCATGGTGGAGGGGGCCAAGTGGCTCCGCGAGCAAAAAAACCTGAAGATACGCGTGGTGAGTGCACCCAGCGAAGGGCGTTTCCGTGATCAGGATGCTACTTACCAAGAATCAGTGATTCCTTATGGGGTGCCTGTGATGGGATTGACGGCGGGCCTGCCCGTTACGCTACAGGGCCTGGTCGGGCCCTTTGGCAAGAGCATCGGGCTGGACCACTTTGGGCATTCGGCTCCCTACACCGTATTGGATGAGAAGCTGGGCTACACCGCAGCCAATGTGTACCAGCAGGCGCTGCAGTACCTGGAGGAGTATCCCAAGCTGCGAGCCTAAGCCTCTTCTATTTCAGTTCAAAATCCTCAGGGGTTGTACCGTAGGTGCAACCCCTGAGGAAGATGAGTGCGGAAATCACCCTACCTGACGACGTATACCATGTTCCGCATACCGTTCGCAGAGGTAAGCCTTTATCCCACCTTAACCTGCATCTGTCGGGCTTTGGGAAGCAAGACGTGGTTTTCTACCGCTTCGTGGATGCGCAAGTCTTGACGGAACTGATGCAACTGAGTCTGCAAAATCTGAAACGCCATCATGCTTTTGGTCTCAGGATAATCGCGTATGATGGTTTCGAGCAGCACGTCGAGAGTCCGGGCGGGGTCTTGGGTGTCATGGTCATGATCAAATGCCCTGAGGTCGCATGTGGGGGCCTGTGGAAAAGCCTTACCCGCATAGTAGCGCCCGTAGGTGTAGGCGTGATGTAGATAGCTAAGGTAGGGGAATAGCTCGGTCTCCTCTTCGTTCATGTGAGCGATGAGATAGCGCTCATATTGCTCAAAAGTAGGTCGCAGCAACATCAGCAGGGGTTTCTCCTGGGCGCAATGCTGCAAAAGGGCCTCAATGCTCTGCTCGATTTCTCCTAGTCTCTGTTGACGGTAAAAGTCGTGGGTGCGGTAGAGATAATCCAGGATGACGGGTAGGGGATAGGCTTGAAGCGACGACGCATCAAAAGTGTCCTCGGCGTCGAAGACCTTGAGCATATCGATGAGAAAGTCCAGATCCTGGCCTTTGCCATGACTGCTGCGCTCTAGCCCATCTTGAGAGCTAGAGTAGCGTAGCTCGAAGCGCTCCAGCACGGGTTCCAGTTGATGGTTGTGGTTGATGATGTCGCGAATGCTTTGCTGCTTGGTGATCATATGAACGATACGTTTGGCGAGAATGAACCATAGCAATCTGCACACAGCCGATCAGAAGGGCACCCTGATCAAGCATCGCGAGGCATGAGAATTCTCATTGCCTAGCTCCTCCTCGTCATGATCGATCACCCCTTGGCGGGCCTTTGCGACCGCTGAGCGCCGAGCTTTGACCATCGCTACGCCATCATCTCTATTCGTGCTGACCATCTCCGTATCTTCTTCACCACGTTACCACCCACAACTTTGTACCATGTTTCGCCTGTGGATCTTTTTTACGCTGCTATGTCTGCCGATCTTGTCAGTAGCTCAGGGCCTGATCGAGGCACCGCTACGCACGATGAGCTTCAACCTGCGCTACCACAATCCAGATGACGGCTACCATGCCTGGCCTCACCGCCGCGATTTGGTGGCAGACCTCATTCGCCTGCATGACGTGGATTTGATGGGCTTGCAGGAAGTGCTCCCCGGGCAAGTAACCGATCTGCTGCACATGTTGCCAGAGTATGCGATTTTTGGGGTGGCACGCGACACCGGGCGCCGTTCTGAGTTTGTCCCCATTTGTTACCGCCGCAGTCGACTACAATTGCTCGAGGGGGGCACCTTTTGGCTATCAGAAACCCCCGACGTGATGAGCCGCGGCTGGGATGCAGCCCTCAACCGTATCGCGACTTGGGCTCGATTCGAAGATCGCCGCACCAAGAAAGAGTTCCTTTTTTTCAATACTCACCTCGACCACCGGGGGCAAGAAGCGCGGCAAAAGAGCGTAGATCTGCTGCTAGATCGCATCGCCCGGTACAATCCTGACCGTTTACCGGTGATGCTCAGCGGAGATTTCAACGCTGAGCCTGGCGATATTCCCTATCGGCTGCTCACCGCGCGACCTGATACCGTCGGGCTGCGCGATGCGCGGAAGGAGGCCCTGTCCGTGCTGGGACCAGCAGAAACCTGGGCGGGGTTTCAGGTGCCCCGCGACCTTGGGGGGCGTATCGACTATCTCTTTTGCCAGCACAATCTCTCGGTGCTGCGCTATGCCACCCTCACCGATGGCTGGGGACGGCAACTGCCCTCCGACCATCTGCCGATCATGGCCGAAGTGCTGATCGACCCCATCGCCGTGCGCCTGCGCGCCCACTCGCACAATGATTACGAGCGACGCCAGCCTTTGCTGGAAGCCCTATCG
>CAYVAP010000625.1:0-3346 GCA_964449365.1 uncultured Bacteroidia bacterium | reverse complement strand
AATCGATGACTCAAACCTAAGGCATCTCCCCGGCTGTTGCCTGCCTCATTGTCCGAAGGTGGGGGTTGGCTGACCGAAGGCGGGGTGAGGGTGATCGGGGGAAGTACAGGGCAGAGGTTGCCCGCTTGCTGCCCTTGACCACAGGAGAACTGACCCTGGCAAGCCCCCCAGCCCAAAGTCCCCGCCAAGCGATACAAAGGGAATTTTATCCCACTCACTGCCCGATGAACACGCCACTCCGCTTTTTTTTATCCTGGTACATACTCCTAGACAAAAATCAGATTTAGTAACGTGAGAAAAATAACCTCCCCCTTTTGAAAGGCGAATGCCTTTATAAGCAGCGGTTTATACTGTTCATTGATCCATGTTAATTGTTCACTGCTACTTAGACAGAATGAACAGAATTTGACAGGATGAACAGAATGCTAGGCATAGGAAAGCCATTGCGTTAATGCTGTGGATCTTGTCCCATCTTGTCCCTCTTGTCCAAAACCCAACACGCCAAAGGAAAATGTCCAGTAGTATGATCCTGGCAGCTTCCCCACCTGCGCCGCCCGATCACTCAATCCCTATCTAGGGGAGATGAAAACGGGCTTTCGGTCATTTCCTACCTGGGTTAGGGCAATAAAAAGCCTGTTTGAGGTTCTGCTCACCTCAATGGCAACTGATGCTACCCTTTTCCCTACCCATGCACATCCTGGTGGTCGAACATAAACGCGTAATTGCCAGCCAGGTGACCAAGCTATTGGTGGCCTGGGGCCACGAAATCACCTACTGCGGCCATGATGGCCATCAGGTCTTGGACCTAGTTGACCGTCGCCCTCCTGATCTGCTGCTGACCGGCCTCTACCTGCAAGGGTCGATGCCTGGCCTAGAGCTGATAGACCGCCTCTGGGCCCGCTGGGACATCCCGGTGGTGGTGCTGTCTGGCACAGACCCAGGCGACTTACCGGCGGCCTGGCGCGACAGGCCCGGGCTGTTTTTTCTGGCCAAACCCTTTCTTCCCAGCCAGTTGTATGGTATTATAGAGGAGGCTTTGGGCCATTCCGATGTCGACCCATAGCCCCTAAACTGGCCCTTTGCCCCCATTGCATGTCTGATGAAATCTCCTTTTTTCCTCGCATGTCTGCTCCTACTGCTGTGGTTTGCCGGAGTAGGGCCGCAGCTAGCCGCCCAGACCAAACTCGATAGCCTGGAGCGAGCCTTCGACGCGGCCACGAACGATGAGCAGCGCTTAACCCTGCTAGATCAACTGTCCGATGCCGCCTACGCTGAAAATTTTCAACTGGCCTTGGACTATGCCCGGCGCGGAGCAACCCTGGCCAAGCAGGTCGGTAGCGATACCTGGCGGCTTACTTTTGCCGAGCTAACGGGCCAAATGCACGCCAACCTGGGCCACTTAGACTCGGCTGAGCAATTTTTTGAGCAGGCGCTTGCCGACTATGCGGCGATAGAAGATGAGCGAGGGCAGGCCAGCGCTTATTTCAAGTTTGCCTGGCTGTACCGTGCGCGGGGAGAGTACGAGCAAGGGCTGGCCGTGAGCCTGAAGGGGTTGCGGCTGATGGAGGCGCTCGAAGATCCACTGGGCATCGCGGGGGCCCTCAGCCGGGTATCCACCGCGCTGTACGCCCAGGGCGAATACGCTGAGAGCCTCGAGTACGCCCAGCGGGCCATCGCCATCTGGCGGGAAAATGAGGTGTACACGGAGTTGGCCTACGCCCTGTTCGATGCGGGTTATGCCTACATTGGCCTGGAGGAATATGAAAAGGCCCTAGCCGCTTTCGATGAGGCCCTGCGCCTGGCTCGCGCGCAAGACATGGGCTACCCCATCTTCGCCGACCTGAGCAACGCCCGGGGCAACGCTTACAAGAAGCTGGGCCGCTTCGAGGAAGCCATCGCCGATTATGAGGCTTGCCTGGACTACGCCAGGCTTACAGACTACACCGGCGCGCTAATGGCCGCAACAGCCAACCTAGGAGAAGTGAACTTCTTGTTGGAAGACTATGAGGCGGCGCTGGCTTATCAGCTCCAAACCATCGAGCTGGAGGAGGAAATGGGCAGCCGCGCCAACCTGACCGAGAACTACGGGCACCTCAGCCGTACCTACGAGCGCCTGGGCGACCATCAGTCGGCCCTGCGCTACGAGCGCAAGGCCCGCGCCATGCAAGACAGCACCCGGTCGGCGGAGAGCGATGCCGCTATGCTGGAATTGCGCACCGAATACGAAACCGAGAAAAAAGAGGCTTTGATCGCGCTGCAGGCCAAGCAGATCGAGCAGCAGCGACTGCTGCAGGGCTTATCCATCGGAGTGGCCGCCCTGCTGGCGCTGTTGGCCTTTTCCTTTTATCGCAACGCGCGGGCCCGGAAGCAAGCCAATGCGCTACTTTCGGCCCAGAAGGCAGAAATCGAAGTCAAAAGCCAGCAGAACGAACTGCTGCTCAAGGAAATTCACCACCGGGTGAAAAACAACCTGCAAAGCATTTCCAGCCTCCTTTACCTGCAATCGGCCCACCTCCAGGATGCCGAAATGCGGCAGGCCGTGGCCGCCGGGCAGCACCGGGTGGAGGCCATGGCCCTCATTCACCAGAAGCTCTACCAGCGCGACAACCTCGCCACCGTCGAGATGAAAGGCTACCTGGCCGACCTGGGTCAGAGCCTCATCCACACCTTCGACGCCGCCCCCGAGCGCCTTCGCTTTACCCTCGACATGCCTCAGCTGGAACTGGACGTGGACACCGCCGTGCCCCTGGGCCTAATCGTCAATGAGCTGATCACCAATGCGCTGAAGTACGCCTTTCCCGATGGGCGCAGCGGCGAAATCACCGTGAGCCTCCAGCAAACCGATCAGCAGCTCGCGCTCGTCGTGCGCGACAACGGCGTCGGTGCCGCCAACCTGAGAACAGGGACCTCCTTTGGCTCCAAACTCATCCAACTGCTCACCACCCAACTCGGCGGACAACTGCAGCAAGGCGCGGAGCAGGGCTACTGGACGCGGGTGCTGGTGTGAGGGCAATCAGACGCGGAGCTTGTGGTTGACCACGAGGGCGTAGCTGCCGTCGTCGAGGAGCAAGGTAGCCCTGTTCGTAGACAAGCCCTGTTCGTAGACGAAACAGTAGGTTTTGCCCTCCTGGGTGCGGTATGGATGGGTGAAATAGGGGAAGTGGAAGCCCTGCGCCTGCAGGAAATCGCCGCTGACGCGGGCCTTGCCGTTGGGGTGGGCGGCGCAGAAGATGCGGTAATTTTTGCGCAGCACGCGGTTGATGCGGCGCATCAGTTCACTGGGGACGGCTTTGCGGCGGTTGTGATAGGTGCTGCGGCACTGGTCGAAGCAAAAACGCTGGTCGAT
>CAYVAP010000624.1:0-3350 GCA_964449365.1 uncultured Bacteroidia bacterium | reverse complement strand
ACCACGACGCTGAATCCGACGGTGGAGACCCTTTTGAGCGCCAGCACTTGCGATCCAGCCGAGGCAGGCATCGATACGGTGATCCTGACCAGCAACTTTGGTTGCGATAGCCTGGTGATTACCACCACGACGCTGAATCCGAGCGACACGACCAACCTGACCGCGAGCATTTGCGACAATGAGATTTTTGCCTTCGACGGGCAGAGCCTCAGCACCGCAGGCAGCTATCAGGCCATTCTGACCAATCAGTTTGGTTGCGACTCGGTGGTCAACTTGAGCCTGACGGTCAATCCGACCTTCATTGTATCGGTGAGCGATACCGTAGCAAGCAGCGACTTGCCCTACCTGTTTGGCACCCAGAGCTTGACGGCGGCGGGGAGCTACAGTGAGGTCTTCGCCTCGGCGACGGGTTGTGATTCGACGGTCAACTTGACCCTGGTGGTCGAGCAAGACAGCAACCTTGGCCCGCCGGTCCTGCTCTACCGCGTCAACGCGGGTGGGTTGCAACTGAGTGCGATCGACGGAGGCTTGGACTGGGAGAACGACACCCGTTTCGTTCCCTCTATCTATTTGAGTTCCGATCCGTTGGATCACCGGGCTTTCTTCGGTCCCGTATCGGTGGTAACCCCCGAGGTGAATCTGGCCGAGACGCCAATCAACGTGTACGACCGTGACCGTCGCGACCGCATCGGCGGCGACAACATCACCTATTCTTTCCCGGTACCGGGAGCAGGTGAGTACGGGGTGCGCATTTACCTGCGCGAAGCGGAAGCGGTAGGGGTTGGCGCGCGCGTCTTCTCCATTGCTTTCGAAGGCAATGTTCCTACTCAGACTACTGACATCGACCTGACGGCTGAGTTTGGTCTAGGGGTAGGGGGCGTGAAGACCCATACTGTACAGGTAACGGATGGTACGCTAGACATCGAGTTTGTGAGCAACATCGGTAATCCGTTGGTCAGCGGCATCGAGATCGTGCAAAATCCTGGTCCGGTGATTCCGATTCCAGATACTACTGTGATCAGCCAGGGGACCTGCGATCCGGCCCAGGTGGGCACCAACTTGGTAACGCTCACCAATCAGGCGGGCGAGGACAGCGTGATCATCACCATCACCACTTTGCTGCCGAGCGACACAGTGAGCGTGAGCGCGTCGATCTGCGACAATGAGAGCTTCTCGTTTGATGGACAAAGCCTCACCTCGGCGGGTACCTATCAGGCACTGCTGACCAACCAGTTTGGTTGTGATTCGCTGGTCAACCTGACCTTGACGGTCAATCCGACCTTCGCTGTCGCGGTGAGCGACACCATCGATGAGTTGGCGCTGCCGTACTTCTTTGGTTCGCAGGTGTTGGATAGCTCTGATGTGTACGTGGAGACCTTTAGCAGTGCTTCGGGCTGCGACTCGACGGTTACACTGACCCTCACAGTGCTGCCAGACACTACCACGGCGCCACCGGTACTGCTCTACCGCGTCAACTCGGGTGGGTTGCAACTGAGTGCGATCGACGGAGGCCTGGACTGGGAGAACGATACCCGCTTCGTTCCCTCCATCTATTTGAGTTCCAATCCGTTGGATCACCGGGCTTTCTTCGGTCCCGTATCGGTGGTAACCCCCGAGGTGAATCTGGCCGAGACGCCGATCAATGTGTATGACCGCGACCGTCGCGACCGCATCGGCGGGGATAACATTGCCTATGCCTTCCCAGTGGCCAGCCCTGGCGTCTACAGCGTACGTATCTACTTGCGCGAGCCGGAGTTTGGGCCAGGGGCGCGGGTCTTTGATATTGCTCTGGAAGGCAACGTGTTGCCGCAGATGACGAATATCGACCTGGCGGCTGAATACGGCCTGAACGTGGGTAGCGTCAAGACGGCGACCTTCCAGGTAACGGATGGTACGCTAGACATCGAGTTTGTGAGCAATATCGGCAACCCACTGGTCAATGGCATCGAGATCGTGCAGATTTCGGCTACTGGCAACAATCAGCCGTTGCAGCCATCTGTGGCCACCACCCCGGCTGGCCCCGGCACGGAGAGCCTACCGACTGAAAACTACCTGCCTGAGAGCTTGAAGATTGGGCCTAACCCCTTTAGCTCTATGCTCACGCTGCGTAGCCATGTGCCCTTCCAGGGGTCGGTACGAATCCTCGATGCCACAGGCAAAGCCGTGTATGCCGCTGAGGTGGACTTGGCCCAAGCCGTGCGCTTGGATCTGGCTCATTTGGCTACTGGCCTTTACATGCTGGAGGTACGCAGCGGAAATTTCATTCACGTAGAAAAGGTCTTCAAGGACTGATCTCGTAAGTAGATCCCTGAGACTTAGATCTCACTATTAAGCGGCCTCACTCTTGCGAGTGGGGTCGCTTTTTACTTTTTAACTCACCTATATGAAAGCAAATATAGCCACTTTGGGGCAGCCCTTCATTCTCTCAACTGGTCGGGGGCGCCCTCACAGGGACGCGGCAGGCCGTGCCTCTACTTTCGTTTCCCGACCACATACACTACCTCGGCCAGACCTTGGTGAAAGGGTCCCTCGTCTAGGGTTACTGGCTGGGCTTCCAACTTGGTGAAGTCGAGCCACGTGCCAAAGTCCTGCTCCATCTCCTCCAGGCTGAAAAGCATGGCCTCATTTTTGGGGCCGCCCGACTCCAGCGGCAGTTGTCGCTTGTGAAAGCCCTGCAAGATGAGGGTACCGCCCGGCTTGAGGCTACGGGCTAGCTTGGCGTGGACGGTCGGGCGCAGTTCTGCTGCCATGTGCGCAAAAATCAAGGCTACCGCATCGTAGGTCGCCTCCGGCGCGCTAAAGTCTTGGTGCGACTCCAGCCGATAGGTGAGGGAAACGCCTTGTGCCTTGGCTTTGGCCAGGGCTTGCTCGCGGCCTACCTCACTGTAGTCGAAGGCCTCGACCGTCCAACCCTGCCGGGCCGCGTAGAGCGCGTTGCGCCCTTGCCCCTCGGCGGGAAAAAGGATCAGCCCTGGCTTCAGGGCTTCCAACTGCTGCGCCAAGAAGGCGTTGGGGGCTTCGCCGTACAACTGCGTGAGCTGCGAGAAGCGTTCGTTCCAAAAGTCTGGCTTCAAATCGGAGATGGTTTCTGGTTTCAGTGATCAATTTCTCTGACTGTAACGTTTTCAGTTGGCGGTAGTTTGGGAGTGACTCCCCCCCCTCTCAAGGGGACATTCCAACCGGGTTGAGCTGCGCTGATTCGATCAGGGACTTCGTTTCAGATCGAAGAGGAATAGTGAGATAGTGAGATCCTGAGACTTTGGGATGTACAGTCTCCTATTCCCAACCTCTCGACCTCCTATTTTCGAGCGAAGAAGGCCCATTTATTTTTCTCGCGTTACTTAGCCTTA
>CAYVAP010000623.1:0-3353 GCA_964449365.1 uncultured Bacteroidia bacterium | reverse complement strand
TTGATGCGGTCGTTGTTGAAAAAGCTGGCTTCGGTGAGATCGCGCAGGCCATAGCTGCCGCTGAGGCCAAGGCGGAGGCCGCGCCCCAGGTAGTAGCGATAGCCCAGCAAGAGCTGTGCATCCCAGGGGGCAAACCCCTGGCGAAAGCCGCCGCTACGCGCTTGAGGCAACTGAGTGCTTCCATCGTCATCGACCACGGTGGTGTTGACCCGGCTCGAGGTTTCGAGCAGCCAGTTGGCTTGTGCGCCCACTTGCAGGTAGTGTCGCCCTGCTAGGCGCAGATCCAGTCGAAGGGGCAGCCCCAAGAAGTGCAGGCGCCGGGGAGCAATTTGAGTCAGGGTATCGTTGCGCCCAAAGTCGCGTTGCTCGCGACGGTAAGTCGAGTCGCTGTTGAGTCCAGCGCGCTGCTGGTAGCGCAGGCCCACCTGTATGCGTAGGTCAGGGCGTAATCCTCGGCTTACTCCCAAGCCCAGCAGAGGCGAGCTCACCGGATCCGTGTTACCCAATTGGGTATTTTGCCAGCTTTGACTCATCGCCAAGCCGGCTTCGAGCTGTAGGGCATAGCGTCTCTCATCCGTCGCGGGTATCAGTCCTGGCATAGTTTCGGCCAGGGACGAGAGGTCTCGATGCGATAAGGTGATATTTTGTCGAGCCAAGGCATACACCGCCGCGAGGTCCGTAACCTCTCCTCCTTCAGGCAAGGGCTGGCCTGAGCTTCCAATGGATTTTTCTTGGGGCGGTAGGCCATCGTGCTGGGTAGCGGTCAAGCTGGAGGCAGAGGTAAAAGCCAGCGAGGGGTCGCGATGGATCTCCTCTGCCGGTAGATTGGTCGCCGATGCAGTCTGCTTAGGATCAGAAGCACTGGCTTGCGCAGCCTGATCGGTCGGAGCAGAGGGACACACCTCGACCTCAATCACTGGGAAAGCGGAAGCATCCATCGGCGCGGCTTGGGCAGAAGCATGGGACGAAGCTTGCTGCCCAGACCAACCCGCAGCCCAGGGGTTCCAGGCCCAACAGGCACCCACTAAGGCGAGCAAAGCTAGCAGCAGCCCCCCCCATCCGCGTCGGCGGCGCGGTGGCGCAGCCTGCTGGGCACCTAGCATTTGCTCAACTGCCTGCCATGCCCCGGGAGGTGGCGAATGATGCCGCTGCGCCAATTTGCGCCGCACCAAATCGTCCCACTGGTTCGGATCCTTCATAGTGAGTGTTTCTTCGATTGATTTAGGTGTTGCGCGATCATGGTTTTCAACTGCTTGCGCGCATAGCTCACGTGCCACTTAGAGGTGCCTACCGACATGCCCAGCCACGTAGCGATTTCTTGGTGGCGGTAGCCATCGATGGCGTAGAGATTGAACACCTGCCGGCTGACCTCGGGCAATCGCTGCACCATCGCTTCGATTTCAGCCGCGTCGAGGCGGCGATCAGCTTCATTGTAGTCGACGAAGTCGACGTAGTCAGTGGTGTCGTCAAAGTCTTCGTACGAAATCGTCTCTCGGTGCCGCCGCTGCCGCCGAAACTCATCGATCACCGTATTGATCATGATGCGTCTCATCCAGGCTTCGAGTGGAGCGTTGGGGTTGCGCGTTTCGAGCGCGTTGAGCACTTTGAGAAACCCCTGATTGACCATGGCCATCGCCTCCTGTTCGTCATTGAGATAGCGCATACCAATTCCCATTAGCAAACTATAGCAGCGGCTGTAGAGTTCAGACTGTGCGCGAGGGTCCGAACGAATGCAGGCTTGGATCAATTCAGGTGCTAGCTTCATGCATTGATAAAGTCCGCCCGGCTCCCCTCTTTGAGGAGCCACCGAGCGGATATGAGACATCAAGATACTCAATTGGGGAGGAGACACATGGTTAGCGGCGGATCACGATACGCTGGGTGGTTACTTGTTCGTCGGTTTGTACCTCCAGGGTATAGATACCGGCGGGCAACTCACTCACCCGTAGGCCGGGCGTCAGGCGACCTTGGCGCTGGCCCATCGACTTTTGCCTCAATACTTGGCCCATGAGATTGATCAGGCGCATCGATACCTGCGCGGGCTGCGTGAGGGTCATTGCCACCTGCAAGCGGTCGCTAGCCGGGTTGGGGTAGACCGTGATGCCGTCTGCCAGCAGGTCGATCGCCAGGCTAGTGGCCACTACATCGTTGCCGATCACTTCGAAGATAGCCTGCTCGCTGCTAGGCTCATCGGGCGTGAGGGTGATCACGTGGCGCTCGCTGTAGTGGTTCATCATATCTACGTAGAGATGATAAGTGCCAAAGGGCAGGTTGTCGAAGCTGAAGTTCCCGTCTATGTCGGTCTTCACGTGTTCCACCGGTTCCTCATTCGCTGTGAAAATGAGCACCGATACGTTTGACACCGGGTCGCCCGTAGTCTTGTTGGCTCCCTGAGCGACCGAGCCGCCGATGAAGCCGGGACCACCGGGATTGCTCCCCGCGAGGAGGTGGATATCAGGGTTGATCACGTTACTATTGGTAACCACAGTACCCTGCGCATCAAACCAGAAAAACTCATCGCCCAGGTAGGTGGGCAGGTAGTTGGCGTAGTAGGGCGAGCCAGGCAACAAAGCGGCTTTGACCAGGTAGTCGCCGGGGGCTACGTTGGAAAATTGGTAGAAGCTCCCGAAGAGCAGCGTCGAGTCAACGGCCGAGAGCGTGGCACTGGCACTATCATACTCGATCAGGTACACCACACCGTCGAAGATCTGCATAGTGCTATCTGCGATCACGGCTCCACTGATGCTGTAGTTGCTGCCGCCGGGGCTACCAATCTGATAAGATACCGTGTCTAAGCATCCCGTAGACAGGTCAATAGCCGCCAGTGAGACCGTCCAGGGGCCTGAGCCGCTGTAAGTATGCGTCGGAGAGGCCAGGGTCGAGGTGTCGCCGTCGCCAAAGCTCCAGGCAAATACCGAACTGTTGCCTACGTTGGAGAGGTTGGTAAACTGGTAGCTATTGCCGCACAGGCTGTTCCAGGTGAAATCGGCCTGGCAAGGTAAGGCTGGCGAGGTCACCAGGGTGGTACAGTACTGCGCAAAGCAGGCCGTATCGCTTACCTCCAGGCAGATTTCGAAGGTGTCGATACTGCTAAACTGGTAGGTAAAGCTGTAGGCGCTGGTATCCAGGACGGGGCTGCCATTGAGCGAAATGGACCAGTCGAAGGTTTGTCCGTTGTCGGGGATAAAGGGCTCAAACTGGTAGATGTTTTGCCCAAAGGGAACGTTGCTAAAGGTCGCATCACAGTAGGAGTTGCCATTGATGACCACCACGTCGAGGTAGGTATCGGTACAAACTCCAGCCGCCGTGCTATCGGTGACCGTGAGACTAACCGCATAGGCCCCTGGTGCACC
>CAYVAP010000622.1:3149-3369 GCA_964449365.1 uncultured Bacteroidia bacterium | reverse complement strand
ATCGCAAAGAGCGAATCCGGCTGTGCCACCGCGAAGGTATCGCGAAAATCGCAGCCCAGGCTATCGGTCAGGGTCAGAAAATACGTCCCGGCGGGGACCTCCCGGCGCAGGGTATCGCGGCTGCCATCGTCCCAGGCGTATGCATAGGGAGCCTCCCCCCCCCCCCCACGCACGAAGATCTCCCCCGTAGCCTCGCCATAACAAGCCACATCCTGGACGC
>CAYVAP010000622.1:0-3139 GCA_964449365.1 uncultured Bacteroidia bacterium | reverse complement strand
GGACGCGCGAGCTATCCAGCCCCAAGGCTGAAGGACCGATCACCTCGGTATTGGCGTAGGTGAGGCAGCCCTGGGCATCCATCACTTCGAGCAAAAGCGCTTGCGGCTCCAGGCCAGCAAGCACCCGATCCGTCGAGCCATGGTCGATCCACTGGTACTGATAGGGCGGAGTACCTCCCCGGGCCAAGGCCTCTGCGGTACCATCTTCTTCCCCAAAACAACTCACCGGAGTAGTAATGGCGTCCGCTTCCAGCGGAGTCGGTTCGGTGAGCACCGTATCCAACGCATCCTGACAACCGCGCTCATCGCGCACGATCACCCGGTAGCTACCCGACGGCAGGCCGTCGAATTGCTCATCGTCGGCAAAGGCTGCGCCATTGAGGGCCCACTGGTAAGGCTGGGTCCCGCCCTGCGTTTGCACCGCAATCACCCCGCTGGAGTCGCCAAAACAACTGACAGCTTGCAACGCTGCCACATCCACGATCAAGGTGTCGGGCTGCTCAATGGTCAGAGCGAGGCTGTCGGCGCACTGCTGGGCGTCGATCAGGCGAATGCGATAGCTGCCGCTGCGCAGCCCCGCAAAAGCGGTATCCGACACCAGCGCACCGCCGTCCAAACTGAACGCGTAGGGCAAGGTTCCCCCCTCGGCGCTGACGGCGAGGCTGCCATTGGACTCCCCAAAGCAACGCACTGGCTCGGTATCGCCAGTCAGTTGCAGGGGCGCTGGTTCATCGACCGTGGCCGCGATGGGCGTACTCACACACCCATTGGCATCGGTGATGACCAAGGGGTAAGTCCCAGCCACGAGCCCGGTGAATAAACTATCTACTTGCTGTGGCCCGCCATTTTGGGCATAGCGGTAGGGGCGTACCCCACCGATGCCGCGCCAGCGAATGGCTCCATCGTTGCCCCCTGCGCAGGCCACGTCATCCACGTCCAGGTTTTGAGCGATGAGCGAATCCGGCTCTGGCACGTTTACAGTGAGGGTAAAGGTACAAGGCGGCACCTGGGCATCTTCCAGCACCACGGTATGCAGCCCCGCCGCTAGATTGACAAATACCGAATCCGGCCCGAAAGGGCCACCGTCCAGGCTAAAGGAATAAGGCGCAGCCCCCCCCTGAGCATTGAGCATCAGATAGCCATCGCTGCCACCGTAGCAACTCACTGGCCGCAGCGAATCGACGCTCAGGTTAGGATCAGTGATTTCGAAGACATCGACCGACAGTTGGTCAGCACAGTCGTTGGCATCGCGTACGCGCATGAGGTAGGTGCCCGGCAGCAACCCAGTAAACTGGCCATTGGGCTGCCAGGGGCCATTGCCCAGGCGGTATTGGTAGGGAGCAGTGCCCCCGTTGGCTGCCACGTCGATGCTACCCAAGGTGCCGTTGCAACTGGCGTTGCTTTTTGATACCAGCGACAGCGCCACTGGGGCCGCTGGCTGGGTGATGGTCTGCGGTGGCAAGGCAAATTCGCAGCCGTTGGCGTCGCGCACCCTTACCTGATAAGTGCCGGCGGACAATTGACTAAAGGTCGCCTGACTCTGAAAAGCCCCGCCGTCGAGGGCGTAGCGATAGCCCGGGGTGCCCCCACTGGCGCTGAGGCTGAGGCTGCCGTCGCTTTGCCCAAAGCAGTCGACCATGTCGAGCGTGGCGGTGGCCGTGAGTGGCGTCGGTTGGGTAATCGTCGCGGTATCAGTGGCGTAGCAGCCAGCGGCATCGGTAGCCACCACGCTGTAAGTGCCTGGGCTGAGGTTGACGATGCTATCGGCGTTGCTGCCGCCGGGCTGCCAGCTAAAGAGCGGGTTGCCATTACCGCCGTTAGGAATAGCCAGGATACTCCCATTCGCAGCCCCGTTACAGGTTACATTTGCCACCGCTAGCGATAAGTTTAGCGGCGGATATACCGTCAGTTGTGTGCTCACCTGATCGCTGCCGCACGCGTTGGTGGCCCTCAGGGTATAGGTAGTGCTGTTGCCCGGCAGAGCCAAGGTGCTGAGCGATTGCGGACTGAGCAGGCCACTGACAGGGGTCCAGGCAAAGCTGGCATCATCGAGATGGTCGCCGCTCCCTTGCAGCAGCAGGGTATCGCCGCTACACAGTTCGGCGTCATCGATGGGGTCTAGGGCGGGCGGCTCCACCACTTCGACGGATACCTCCGCATCAAACGCACAACTCAGGGTGCTGGCGGTCACGGTGTAGGTCTGACTGCTACTCGGCGAGGCCACCGGATGCTGCACCGTGGTGCTGCTGAGGCCCGCAGGGGGGTCCCAATTGTAAGTCACGGGCACTGGGGCACCGATTTGCACCAGGTTGGCCGATAGCGGTACCGAATCCCCAAGGCAAATGCGCAGGGAATCGTTGCTGAGAGTGAGGTTGGCACTGGGTCGTAGCTGAATCTGCTCGGTGAGAGGGCAGGCGCCGCTGCCGCCTACGTAAGCGACCTGATAGGTGATGAAGCCTCCGGCGGGAATATTGGCAATGGGATTGGCGATGCTGGTCGAGGTCAAGCCTGTGGCGGGGGTCCATTGGTAGGTTCCGGTCCCATCGTCGGGTAAATTGCTTTGCAAGGGTACGGTCGAGGTGCTGGTGGGGCAAATCAGCACCTGCTGAGTAGGATAGTTGGTGCTGGGAGCCACGATGATGTTGTAGCCGACATTTTGCTGGCTTATCAGGGGGCAGCCATTGTCCCGCACAGTGAAGGACACCAGGTAACTGCCCGTATCGGCTGGGGTGCTGGGAAAGGTGAGGGTGCCCGTAACGGGATTGCTGCCCGTCTGGGTAAAGCTAGCCCCGGGAGGCAGGTTGGTGGCCACGTTGTTGAGCATGGTCAGGGTCTGCCCTGCGTCAGGGTCGCTGGCCGTGAGGTCAAAGCTCAGGGTGGAGCCCGCACAAACGGAGAAGGTCTGCCCGTTGAGCACTCCGCCGCTCACGTTGCTAGGTGGTTGTAAGTCGGGCGATTGATTGCTGCATGCCAGCACCACCATCTGAATATCGCGAATCACGGTCCCGATCAGCACACCATCGCGGTATTCTTTGATCATCACTGACAACACTGGCTGCTGGGCCGAGGCTGGCACAAACGACATCTGGCCAGAAAGAGGATCGAAGTTGAAGGCGTTGGCGGGGGGAGTTTCTACTGG
>CAYVAP010000621.1:0-3379 GCA_964449365.1 uncultured Bacteroidia bacterium | reverse complement strand
GAAGGCTCCGTTGTCGCCCTGCTTGGCGATGATGCCTAGGTCGGAGCCCAGCACGTTGCGGCGCACGAGGCGGTCTCGGTTATAGTAGGCGGCTTCGCATGGATCGTCGCGCTCGTCCCAGCTATAGTATTGGTAGCGCTCGTAGTAAGAGCCGTCGTATTGGTACCAATCGTCGTCCAGGCCGACCATGTCCACTTCCCGCTCGGTTTCCTCATTCGCTGCGCAGGTGTAGTAGGCATAAGCGGGCCGGAAGCCAATGGCTACTTCGTAAATCGCGCCGGGATCGGCCTCGATGAGCTTGGCCAGGTCGAGGGAGTGGCGGTTCCACTGGTTGAGGTCCAAGGTGTTGTCGCCGTCGAGGTCGATGCGCTCGGTGGCGATGGGTTGGCCCACGCGCTTGAGTTCGTTGTGGCCGTCGAGCTGGTTGTTTTGCAAGAACTGCGGGATGTTGTTTTCGAAGATCTTGATCACCCGCACGTCGATGGCCTTGAGGCCGATGGCTTCGAAGACCAGGGGCATGCTGCTGGATTTGGGTAAAATGGTCCCTTTACCAATGAGGCGCACTTCGGGTTTGATCTCTGAGAAGGTTACCTGCTCGGCGTGGGCCAGGCGCAGTTTGTCGCCGCTGGAGGTCAAAATGCCGGTTTCGATGCGCAGTTCGACGGGGCCAGTGAGCGGCTTGGTGGGGTAAACTTTGACGCGGTTTTCTTCGATCAAGAATTTCTCCTCAGTCTGGGCCAGGTCGATCAGGCCGTTGAGGTCCTGGTTTTTGGCCAAGGGAGCCGAGAACTCCACCACCACGTACTGCTGCGGCTCGGCGTAGGCGTAGGTATGCAGGTGGCGAAAGGTCATTTTGGCGGGAATCATCACCTGCTGCTCGCCGTCGCGCTTGGCGTCGAGCTTCTGACCGTCCCAGCGGAGCTTGAGGGAGCGGTCTTTCTCCTCACGCCGCAGCGAGTCGATGGTGAAACGGTGCTCATGGCGGGTCTCGTCGTGGGTCCACTTCACGCGCAGGGGTTGCCCCTCCAGCTCGGCGGCCAGGGCTTGCTCTACTTCCGCGACCGGGGCGTAGTCGAGGGTGCGCACCACGCCCTGTACCTGCTGGTAGTCTTCGCTGAGCATGCGCAGGCGGGTCAGCTCGACTTTCATGTCCTGGGGGCGGGTGGCCACCAGAAAGCGAAAGCGCTGCAACTGGCTGGGCAGGCTGCGGTCGAGCTGCTTGAGGTCCAGCTCGACGTGGTAGGTTTCGCCGGAGGGCAGCAGCGCTTCGGGCGTGAACACCAAGGTGCGCTGATCGCGCCAGGTGGCCTGGCCTGCGATTTTTGGCTCGATGCGAAAGGGGTTCTTGGCCAAGGGCTGACCGACCTGCTCGGCGCTGACCATGTCATCTGCGAAGCGTAGTTGCCAGGGGGCCTGACGGCTGACCTCGCCGGAGGTGTAGGCGCTGATCAGGCCTTCGAAGGCGGGATCGAAGGTGGCGTAGTCGCGCGGGTCTGGCTGGCGCAGGCTGAGGTACAGCACGGTACCTAACACGGCGAATACCGCAGTGAGGGCAAGGGGAAGGCGGAGTTTGGTGGGCATGGCGGACAAGTTTGAGGTGGCAGAGGGTGACATCGCCAATCTACGAAATGCCGCGCTCAGAAGGGAGAGGATTTTTTCACCGTGGGCAGGGGTGGATTATTCGCGCAAAGGGTTGACCTCTGTGAGTTGGTGAGGCATGGTAGGCCGAGCTCCCATCGTGGCCAGCTTGACACGGACTCGCACCGCATCAGTACTCGCTGTCCTCAATATCTACCTTTTCCGATTGTCGCTCATAAATCAGCGAAAAGCAAATTGTACAAAGATTTCTGGCTGCAAGATCGCATATTTGTTTTTCACTGCTCTCTTATGCTGACTATGACATGTTACGCTCTTATCCACTCGGGCATAGATCGTTCTGGCTTTTGTTCGTCTTAGGAACATTTCTACGTTTATTGGTCTTCTTCTTGCCCAAAGCCCTTTGGCTGGATGAAGCAATGCTGGCTCAGGGCGTCTTACCTCAAGGGTGGCATTCGTGGGGCGATCCTCTCCCATATTATCAATCAGCTCCCGTGGGATATGTGGCATGGCTAAGGCTTCTAACCGTCTGGCTGGGACAGGCAGAATGGGTTCTTCGCCTTCCTTCCCTGATTTCATCAATCATAAGCCTGCCTTTGTGCTATGCAGCTGTTATTACGTGGCGTGGTCCTCGGGTGGCGTGTGTCGTCCTGCTGCTGACAGCGGTCAACTGGCCATTGATCTACTATGGAACCGAAGCCAAGCCTTACGCCTTAGATGCCTTACTTACGATAGCACTCTTCTGCCTCCTTTTTTACCAGCTCGAACGGAGATGGCACAGGGGATGGCTCCTTTTAGGGGGCATTCTTGCCCCTTGGTTTTCTTTTCCGGTCGTGTTTGTCCTATTGGGAATTGGCTTTTTTCTCCTGCTGCGCACCCGATGGGCTGTTGCCGAGTTGAAATGGTGGGTGTTCACGATGAGCGTTTGGATGGGCAGCGCCGTGCTGCACTTATTGTTAGTGCCCCGTAGT
The DNA here is from genome assembly GCA_964449365.1 of uncultured Bacteroidia bacterium. Classification (GTDB taxonomy): domain Bacteria; phylum Bacteroidota; class Bacteroidia; order J057; family J057; genus CAYVAP01. The sequence continues at coordinate 812 of CAYVAP010000621.1, read as the reverse complement.
CCAGAAGGAATGGCCTTCATGGCCCACTATTGGGCCTACCATCAACTTGCCTGGCCCCTGAAGTCAGGGGGGATGATTAGTTGGCTAGCCTCTCATCTATGGTACGCCTTGCGAGACTTTAGCGGCATCGAGGGTGGAGGTGCATTGATATGGTTGATCTTGCTGTCAAGTGGTCTATTTTTTTCCTTGCGCTACCGCTCACTGGGGTTCCTTGCTCTGGGGCTACTGCCCCTTACTGCGCAGCTTACCCTGACGGCCCTCGGTGTTTATGCGCTGTATGAACGTTTGCTAACCTACTTGCTTCCATGGGTGCTGTGGCTGGCAGCAGAAGGCTGGGTCGCAGGCATTGGTTGGCTCGGTTTGACGCTGAGAAATAGCCTGAGTACAGCAGCCCTTTGTAGCTTGCTATGCCTTCCTGTTTTTTTCGGGCTTCCCCATGTCGCACGCTTCAACTTACTTCTCCCCTCTCAACTACGCTGGCTCAGCGAGCGCTGGGAATTGGGCCAGGCCATCTACGTCTATGGTGGAGGGAGCCCCATGGTTCGGTACTATGCCGATCTCTTACCAGAAGGGGCAGAACTTACGCATGGAGCCTTTTACTTCGAATGGTGGTCAGGCGACCGGACTCCCTCAGGATTGGCTGTTCGGGATTCGGCCAACTGGCAGCATCTATATTCGGAGTTGAACCAACTACAAGGCCCGACTTGGATCGTTATTCATCACTCGGTGGACACGCGCCTGGATGGGTTTCAAGAAGAATTCGACCTCATCCTAGCCTGGATCGAAGCGCAAGGTTACCCCATTCAGCAAGA
>CAYVAP010000620.1:0-3386 GCA_964449365.1 uncultured Bacteroidia bacterium | reverse complement strand
ATCACAAAGGCAAGAAAAATTTGGCAGGTTTTTTCGTGGGGCAGTTGATGCGGGAGTTTCAAGGCAAGGCCGACCCCAAGCAGGTCAACCACATCGTGCGCGAGAAGCTAGAGGAAATGCGGTGATTTTATCACGTAACATCGAACTTTTTGACACCCTTCCGGTCATAGTTTTTACCCACCACTATTCATCAAAATTGCTACTGTTATGAACCAACAAGGCTCTTCCTTTATGGCGCAACTCGACGCGCTGTATGGTCCGTTGTTTTTGGTACTGGTGCTGATCGGCATCATTATTTCGTTTTTTGTGGATGGCACCTCGGGTTTTGCCATCCTCGTCGCCATGGGGCTCGGCGTAGCGATCGACGCCTGGGGCGAAGATTACGTTTCGGATCTACGCATCGATCTGGAGGCCGATACGTTGGCTCTCACTCTGGAGCAACCCTTTTCGAGCAGGCTACCCCGCGAGCAGGTGATGAGCTTTAGCAACATCCACCGCATGCGACACGAACCACGCAGCATCTTTCGGCAAAAGGGCAACCTGCACCTATTCACCCACGACGGGGAGGAGCACATCTTTCGCACCATGCCTGCGGCCCTCGATTTGGCCAAGGTAAATGCCGCAGTCGATCTGGTTCGCCGCACCGAAGCCCCTACTCAGCCTGGCAAGTCGGCTGCTACGGCATCTACGACGAAAACCACCGCCAAAGCAAAGACGGGCAAGAGCGGCAGCAGCAAGTCTACGGCAGCAAAATCGAGTAGCAGCAAAGCCCCTGCTGGTAAATCGAGTCAGGCTAAGTCGAGCCGCAGCAAGAGCAAAGCCAAGCCCACGGAGCCCGAAGCCTAGCTCAGAGAAAGCCAAGCCTTCGACAACATTCTCAGCTTTTGAGTGGTTAACCTTGGTGAAAAGCATCTCATACAATACTTGCCCTATCGCTGGTGCTTTGTCAAGTTGAAAATGATGGGTAAACGGTCGTAGATTTTTTCGCAGATCCCATTCAAGTCTGGGGTAAAGGGTTCTAGACTTGAAGAAAAATACGAGTTTGGCGGGTTCAAACCGCGAGACGGTGGGATAAAGGATCCCGCCGACGAGTCTCAACGCAGGGATAAGGATGCGGAGAAAGATACAGCGATCCCTCATCATTGGGGAGTTGACAAAGCACTAGGTCTACTGCAAAGAAACACGCCTACCTGATCGGCAGTTGAGCTACTGTGGTCAGATCCTGTCTGGTTTTCGACTCAGACCATTTCAATCCTCTATTATTCATGCCCGAAACATCTACTTTGACTCAGATAAAAACCCTTGGTGAGCTCAAGGCCTCCGGCTATCAACCCAAGTCCGTCAAGGAAGAACTACGCCGAAACCTCATTCATCGCATGCGCGCCAAGGAAAACATCTTTCCTGGCGTAATCGGATATGAGGAGACGGTGATTCCCGACCTCGAGCGGGCCATTTTATCCAAGCACAATATCATCCTACTAGGTCTGCGGGGGCAGGCCAAGACCCGCATTGCCCGCCAACTGACGGGTCTGCTCGACGAGTACATGCCGGTGGTGGATGGCTCAGAGATGAACGACGACCCCATGCAGCCGCTTTCGCGCTTTGCCCGCGACTTGATAGCCGAAAAAGGCGACGATACACCCATCCACTGGGTACACCGCAGTGAGCGCTATATCGAAAAGCTGGCCACGCCCGACGTAACGGTGGCCGACTTGATTGGCGATGTGGATCCCATCAAAGCTGCGACCCTCAAGCTGCCCTACTCCGACGAGCGAGTGATTCACTTTGGCTTGATCCCACGATCCCACCGGGCGGTCTTCGTGATCAATGAGCTACCTGACCTGCAACCACGCATTCAGGTAGCGCTCTTCAACATGTTGCAAGAGGGCGATATTCAGATTCGAGGCTTCCAGTTGCGCTTGCCACTGGACGTGCAGTTTGTCTTCACGGCCAATCCAGAGGATTATACCAACCGGGGCAGCATCGTTACCCCGCTCAAAGACCGCATCGAGAGCCAGATCCTGACCCACTACCCCAAGTCGCTGGAGCTATCTATGCAGATTACCCAGCAGGAGGCGCGCGTTCATCAGGAGATCAAGGAAAAGGTAGTCATCAGCCCGTTGGTGGCTGAGTTGGTGGAGCAAGTAGCTATCGAAGCGCGCGACAGCGAGTACGTGGATGAAAAATCGGGCGTCTCGGCCCGTCTGACCATTTCGGCTTACGAAAATCTTCACTCTGCCGTCGAGCGTCGCATCATCATCAACGATGAAGACAAGGGCTTTAGTCGAGTGGGCGATCTGGTAGGCATCGTGCCAGCCATTACTGGTAAAATCGAGCTTGTCTACGAAGGTGAGCAAGAGGGCGCGGCCATCGTGGCCCAAAAGCTGGTCAACAAGGCCATTCGCGAGACTTTCGCCAGCCGCTTCCCCAATCCGGAGCGTCTCAAGCGCAATGCGCCCGAAAATCCTTATCGCAAGATCACCCAGTGGTTTGGCCAGGGCAACACCGCCGACCTGCTCAACGACCTCACCGAAAAGGAATACCAAAAGGCGCTTAAGGCCATTCCCGGTCTCGAAGATCTGGTGAAAGAGCAGCATCCCAAGGCCGAGGGGCAGGAGAAGTTCCTCCTCATGGAGTTCGTACTGCACGGACTGGCGGAGTTTTCGCTGCTAGGCAAAGCTGGCCTCAGCTCTGGCAACGGCACCCAGTTCAAGGATCTGCTCAGCGGCATGCTTAACATGCCCGACGACGATGACGACATGGATTTTGGGGGGTATTACGAGCGGGGGAAGTAAAAATCCGGAATTTGAGATTCGTGATTCGAAATGGTATTTTTTATCTTTCGAACTCGTGCCGGAAATAATCTCCTCTCTTGCCTCTGAGCCTTGTAAGAATACGTTGAACTTCATGGTTATTGCGCCGCTGACCGAAAGGTGAGTGGCGCTTTTTGTGTGGGCACGTACCAATGACAGAAGCTGTGTAACTCAGCAGTTTTTCTGCCATTGAAATATTAGGCGTAGATTGATATCTTACGAAAGAAGTGGATCAGTCATTTCCTCCAAAAATTCACAGCCATGCTACATCGCCTATTATTGCTAGGGCTTTGCTGCCAATGCCTCTGCCCATCGCTTTGGGCCCAATCGCTACAGGATCAGCAAATCATGTATTTTCGCTTTGATGCCGACACCTTAGACGACATGATGCAAGTGGGAGGCTCTTTTGACGCAATTGGAGGTTTGCCACCTAACAACGCGATCCCCCCATTTCTGACTACTGACCGGTTTGGTACCCCTAATTACGCGGCGGACATGGGAGGCTACCGTGGTTTCATGTCCATATATACGCCACAAGATGTCTTGCATACTGGCTTTCCTGTGAGCATTGCC
>CAYVAP010000619.1:0-3388 GCA_964449365.1 uncultured Bacteroidia bacterium | reverse complement strand
CCCGAAGGGGCTTCCCTCTCCCAATTGCAAACCTAGCTGGCTGAGCTGTGCCGCGAGCGCGGCTGGGACCAAACCGATGAGCTATCTACTTGGCTGCTCTTCACCGAAGAAATCGGCGAGCTGGCCAAGGCCATCCGCAATCAGCGCAAGCTCTACCAAGAAGCCGAGCGTGCCCCGGCTCCCGATGAACTCGCGCATGAAATGGCCGACGTGCTCAGCTACTTCCTCCAATTAGCCAACCAATTGGGCGTAGACCTAGAGACAGCCTTTGCCCAAAAGGAAGCGATCAACCAAGGGCGGGAGTGGAAATCCCAAACAGACTGAATCAGTCTTCAATCCCCACGCATGCTTCGAAATCTTGGGGCGTGATCACTGCCGTATGGCTGTGGGGATAGGCTTGCAAAAACGTCTGCGGAAAACGCGCTTTGCGTTTGGCTGACCACTTGAACGCATAGGCCGCACACCGACCGTCGTGCTCCTCTACATAGTCGATTTCCTGCTGAGCCTGGGTACGCCAAAAGTAGCGATTGCACAGGTAATCGGCGTAGGCATTGCGCTTGGCGATGAGAAAGTTCTCCCACAAGGCTCCGGTGTCGTCTCGTAACTTGAGCGGCGCGTAATTTTTGAGGACCGCCAAATCCAGCGAAGACGAGCCGGTGGCCAGCAGTTGTACCTGCGGGAAGTGATCGGTCAGCAATTTCAGCGTCAGGCCCGCGTTGGTCAGGCGCTGCGCCTCGTCGATCACCACCACCTGATGGGTACCCACCACCTGCCGAAGCCGAGCCAGCGAAATATCTGCCATCAGTGCACGTACCGCTCGCAAAATGCGCGAACATTTTGCGATTGCAATCGCAAAATATGCAAACATATTGCGATTAGCGCCTGAGCTACCGACTTACCCCGATCCAGTTAGCCGCCACTCGGCCCAAGCCCCATAATCTTCTAGCGCCATGGCTAGCTCTGGAGGAGGAGATTTGACTCGCAGATACGTGAGGGGAATGAGGCCATGCTGATTACCCATGGAAAACGCCATGATCAGGCCATCCTCCTCATCGTACTGCTCGACGCCCAGGATCTTGACCAGCTTGCGGGGCGCTGGCGTAAACGGATTGCGCAGGATTTTGCCTGATAGGCCCTTGGGCCAGGGATGTGCTTGGAAGTACCTTAGCCAGCAATCACCGTCAGAGAGCTGCGGTTGGTCTAGCAAGATCTTGGACAAACGCTCGATCTTATCCGAAGTAAAGTAGAATTGTTTCTGGCTAAATAACTTTTGGTAGAGCCGACGCCGCCCAATGGTCATAGCGGCATCACGATCGAAATGTTTCTGCTTTTTTCTGGGAAGCTCCGTGAGATTCTCGTCATCCATCAAGTAAATCAGTGGCAACTGCGAGATGGTTTCGATCCAGTCATTTACGACATCTTCGCCCAGCCGCGCCATCACTTGCGCGTCGGGTAGCACCCCGATTTGCACATAGCCAACCTGGAAGTCGGGGGTGATCTCCATGATGAGGCCGCGGGCGTCGGGTGGAAATATTTTCCGCTCCAGGCCTTCGAAGCCCACTATTTGACCCACCTCAAAGTCCGTGGTGGGTTCATCTTCATCTTCAAACAGGATGCTCTTAGCCAGCTCCGACATTCCCTCAGGTGCACCTCCGGGCCCAAAAACCATCTCCATCAACTCATCCAGGTCTGGCTCTTGTGGTTCCAGCATCTCCTCCAGCTCTGGGGTCATCTTGCCTGCTTCGAGGGCTGCACGTAGGGTGTCCCGCATCTGCTCCATAGCCTGCATTTCCTGCTCAAACTCTCTATTCTGAGCATCAAAACCATAGCCTTCGCGGTTACCGCGGTCGTATTCGGTCAGGGCTTTGCCGACCTCTGATTGGCGGGTATTTTTGATCTCCTCGCTCAGGCGCTCCTTTTGCTGAGTGAGAAAGTCTAACTCCCGCTCCAGCCGCTCAATACGGCTGTCGAGCAGACTGGGACGATCTTCGATCTCTACCGTTTCGGGATCGAATTCTTCATCTAGATACTGGCGCTCCATGCGCAGCAGGGTCTCTACGTCGTGCTTTTGGTATGCCGCAGTGATCTGCTGCATCATGCGGTGATTGCGCTCGGCCTCCTCCGGCGTACGCGCCCGGTCGGGATGAAAAGCCTGCGACAAACGCAGGTACACCTTACGAATGCTGCGCTGTTCTTCTTTACTCACTTCAGGCCGAAATTCCTCAAAAGGATCTTGCTTGTGGGCCTCTCCCTCTTCATCCGCGAAGTCTTCGGGGTTGAATTCTGCTCGCTCTGCCTGTGCCTCCCGGACCTGATCCATCAGGTCATCTTCATCCGCCAACGCCTCGTACATCTCCTGCGCGCCAGCCCGCAGGTCTTTGTTCTTAAGGATCTTCTTATGGGCCATCACCTGCTCGAGCAGGTCTTTTAGCTCCTGCTGCAGTTGCAGCACCCGCTCGGTGAGGGATACCATCTTGTTAAAGATGTTGGACTGCATTCCCCGGATACTGACTTGCAGCTTTTCCAGGCGGGTACGTAGCGACTTGATTACCCGGCGGCGGCTAGCAATTTCTTTTTCTAGCTCGGCAATGCGGGCTTCTTTTTGCCGGATCGCATCGGTCTTATCGAGTTGAGCCATGGGGGGTAGATATTTAGAAGCGAGAAGCGAGAGGGAAATTCAACCATTCCCCGCTACTTTCCCCATCAAATCATACTCCAGGGCATCGGTGATTTGCACGGGGTAAAATGCGCCAATGTGCAGCTCTTGGTCGGTGTAGATCATCACTTCGTTGTCCACCTCGGGGGAGTCGCTCTCGGTGCGGCCTACGTAGAAGTCGCCTTCATGGCGATCAACGATGGTCTTGAGGGTCTGCCCTACCTTGCTGCGGTTGATCTGGAAGGAAATATCCTGCTGCAACTCCATCACCTCATCGTGGCGGCGCTGCTTGGTTTGCTGGTCGATGAGGTCTGCGAAGGCATTGCCCGCGTGGGTGTTTTCTTCGTGGGAATAGGTAAAGACCCCTACCCGATCTAGGCGTTGCCGGGCCAGAAACGCCAGCAATTGCTGATGGTCGTCTTCGGTCTCGCCGGGGTGTCCTACTAACATAGTGCTACGAATGGCGATACCGGGCACCTCGCTGCGAATGATATCGAGCAGGGCCTCGGTGCGCTGCCGATTGATGCCCCGACGCATGGATTTCAGCACTCCATCGCTGATATGCTGGAGGGGGATGTCGAGGTAGTTGCAGAGATTGGCGCGCTCGCGCATCACGGGCAGGATGTCCACCGGGAAGCCCGAGGGATAGGCGTAGTGCAGCCGGATCCACTCCAGCCCTTTCACGTCGCTCAGGTGCTTGAGCAAGTCCGCCAGTCGGCGCTCACCATAAAG
>CAYVAP010000618.1:0-3401 GCA_964449365.1 uncultured Bacteroidia bacterium | reverse complement strand
ACATCATCCATTCAGACAGAATCTCAAGATTCACAGGATCATAATCACCTGAAAGCCCTCTTGTTAATCTTGTCCCATCTTGTCAATCTTGTCAAAAAACGAGCGCGCCAAAGGCTCATGTCGAGTAGTATACTCTACCATTCAACCACTTTGAAGTATAGCCGCTTTAGGGCAGCCATGGGGCGGGTCCATATAGATGATGGACGGAAAGCGCGGTTACCTATTGATCACATACCATTCGGATGTAGGCCAGTTTTCCAAGCTAGGTCCGGATTCGCTCGCAGCGCCGTTTCCCGGTTGAGAGGCTCGCAGAGGTGAAACAGGCGCAGAGAGAAAAAAGACGTCTCTGCGTATTTTTTGCCTCTGCATGCCAACCAACTATATTTTTATGCGCTGCTTGAAACGAATAGCGCTGTTTGCGAGGAAAATAGACCTACCCCGGTTTCCTTTTTCCCCTGACTTTCCCCAACTTTGCCCCGCCTTTTGTGGTGGTCAGGCGGTATCCCAATCTGGAAAAAGGTATATGGGATCCTGGCACCCGAACCATCGCGAATTTCGAATCTATTCCCATGCAAACTGCCCTCCGAACCCATACCTGCGGCGAGCTGCGCCTCGCGCACCAAGGCCAAACCGTCTCCCTTTGCGGCTGGGTACAGCGTAGCCGCGACTTAGGCTACATCCTCTTCATCGACCTGCGCGACCGCCACGGCCTCACGCAGATCGCCATCAAGAGCGACGAGCAAAAAGCCCTCTACGAACAAGGCCGCAAGCTAGGCCGGGAGTTTTGCATTAAGGTAACGGGGATCGTCTCGGAGCGGGAGAGCAAAAACCCCAATCTACCCACCGGCGAGGTGGAGGTATTTCCGACCGCACTGGAGGTGCTGAGTGCTTCCAAGCTGCCGCCCTTCAAGATCGAGGACGACACCGACGGCCTGGAAGACCTGCGCATGGAGTACCGCTACCTGGACATCCGCCGCCCGCAGATGACGCGCAACCTGCTCATCCGCGCCGCAGCGGCCAAGGCCACCCGCGACTACCTGGCTAAGCACGGCTTCGCCGAGATCGAAACGCCTTTTTTCATCAAGTCCACCCCCGAAGGCGCGCGTGACTTTCTGGTGCCCTCGCGCCTGCACCACGGCAGCTTTTATGCCCTGCCCCAGTCGCCGCAGATCATGAAGCAGCTCCTCATGGTAGCGGGCCTGGACCGCTACTACCAGATCGTGAAGTGCTTTCGCGACGAGGACTTCCGCGGCGATCGTCAGCCAGAGTTTACCCAGATCGACTGCGAAATGAGCTTCGTGGAGCAGCAGGACGTGCTCGATATGTTCGAAGGGATGACCAAGCACGTCTTCAAAGAGGTGCTGGGCGTGGAGCTGCCCAAGTTCATGCACCTGCCCTACGCGGAGGCCATGCGCAAATACGGCACTGACAAGCCCGACTTGCGCTTCGATTGCCCCATCGTCGAGCTCAACGAGCACCTGGGCGGTACCGAGTTCAAGGTCTTTAACCAACTGATCGAAAACGACGGCCTCATTGCGGGCTTGGTGGCCAAGGGCTGCGCTGGTCATAGCCGCAAGCAGCTCGACGCGCTCACCCAATTCGTCAAGCAGGACCACCTCGGGGCCAACGGCCTGGTCTATGTCAAGTACAACGAAGATGGCTCGGTGAAGTCGTCGATAGATAAATTTTACACCCCCGAGCAACTGTGGCAGGTGGCCGAAGCCGCGGGTGCACAGAAAGGCGACCTGCTGCTGATGGTAGCCGACCAACTGCACGGCAAGACCCGCAAGGTGCTAGGCCAATTGCGCCTGCATCTGGCCAAGGAAGAAGGCTGGATTGATCCAAACCAGTGGTCGGTCTTCTGGGTGGTCGATTTCCCGCTCTTCGAAGAAGACGAGGAAACTGGCGAGCTGACCTTTGCCCACCACCCCTTCTGCATGCCGCGTGAGCAAGACCTGCCATACCTCGAAAGCGAGCCGCGCCGCGTGGTGGCCCAGAGCTACGACATGGTGATGAATGGCAATGAGATCGTCTCCGGCTCGATCAGGGTACACCGTCAGGAGGTGCAGGGCAAAATCTTCGACATCCTCGGCCTGAGCGAGGAAGAAAAGGAAGCCAAGTTTGGTTTCATGCTCAAGGCCTTCGAATATGGTGCGCCTCCGCACGGCGGCTGTGCCTTTGGCTTCGACCGTTTCGTGATGCTCCTCGCGGGCGAGAAGAGCATCCGCGACGTGATGGCCTTCCCCAAAACCGCCGGGGGCCGCGACCTGATGATGGATGCCCCCGCTGGAGTGCCCGAGGCGTCGCTCAAGGAGTTGGGGTTGAAGAAGGCGTAAGGGCCATAAGGGTAAGGAATTCCTTGTGGCGACTCTGCAAAAACTCTTTCCTTTTTTCTTGGCTAAATCCCCTCTCAAAGCCGAAATTCCCCCTATTCCCCCTATTCCCCCTATTCCCCCTATTCCCCCTATTCCCCTATTCCCCCTATTCCCCTATTCCCCCCATGCTCCAGGACTACTTCACCCTCATGCGCCCGCATCAATACGTGAAAAACCTGGTGCTGTTTGCGCCTCTATTTTTCGCGCTGCGCATCACGGAGGTGGAGTCGATGCTGCGCTTGGGGCTGGGCTGCGTGGGATTTTCCATCGTGGCCAGCGCGGTGTACATCCTCAATGACTACCTCGACCGGGCCGAAGATCGTCAGCATCCCACCAAGCGAGAGCGACCCCTGGCCTCGGGCCGAGTACCAGCCTTTCAGGCTTTGTTGCTCATGAGCATCTTGCTGCTCATTGGCATTCCGGCCTTCTATTGGCTCGATCGCGTGGCCTTCTACCTGGTATCGGGCTATGTGTTCATGAATGTGCTCTACACCTTCCGGCTCAAGCACGTGCCCATCATCGACGTATTCATCATCGCCCTGGGCTTCCTGCTCCGGGTGGGCGTGGGGGCGAGCCTGCCACAACCTCACGTGCCCCTCTCGATGTGGATCGTATTGATGGTCTTTTTGGGGGCGCTATTTTTGGCCCTGGCCAAGCGCCGCGACGACGTACTCCTGGCCGCTGATGGTCGCAAGGTGCGTAGGGCTATCGATGGCTACAACCTCGAATTCATCAACGGGGCCATGATGATCATGGCCTCGGTGCTGATCGTCTCCTACATTAGCTACACCATTTCGCCTGAGGTACAAGCCAAGTTTAACAATCGCCACCTGTACTTCACCGTGTTTTTCGTACTGCTCGGCGTGCTGCGCTACCTGCAAATCACCTTCGTAGAGGTGCGCAGCGGCAACCCCACCAAGCTCTTTCTGCGAGACCTCTTCCTGCAGCTCACCGTGCTGGGCTGGGTGTTGGCCTTCGTGATTTTGCTATACGTGCCCTAGTCATTTGTTTCGCGGTTGAAAGTAA
>CAYVAP010000617.1:0-3410 GCA_964449365.1 uncultured Bacteroidia bacterium | reverse complement strand
GGCACCGAAATTCATTTGCGCCGCACGGCCCTGACGGGGGGCGCAGCATGCCTTGGCCCCCAATGACCGAGCCACCTCGAGGCTCCTATCCTCACTCCCCCCGTCGATGACCAGGATTTCACCCCGGGGAAGGTGATCGCGCAGGCGAGGAATGAGTCGAGTGAGATTCTCGGCCTCGTTGAGGGTAGGGATGATAATGCTCAAAAACATAGCGTGAGTTTGAGTAGGGCTGATGAGAAGATAAGTTTTTGCAAGCTAGCTGACAAACCGAAGCTCACTCCAGGTACGTAAGTGTTAATGTAAACGGATTGATTACCAACGATACCATCATGTTTCACCCGATCTTGACCCTCCTCTTGCTGATTGGCCTCTCCATGACGACTGCGCTGCAAGCCCAGCCCCACTACCCCTCGCTTGCTGCCGACTTTCTCGAAGCGGTAAAAGCCAAAAAGCCCGTCGAAACCTACACCCAGCAGCTAGCCCAGGCCCCCCTCCAGGCGCTATCGGCCCAGCTAGATACCGATGCCAAGCGCAAGACCTTTTGGATCAATGTCTACAACGGCTTCATCATCACGCGCTTGCGCGAAAATCCTGACCTCTACGCCACCAAGGATGGTCGAGACGACTTTTTTACCACGCCTCGCGTGACCATCGCCAGCCAAGAGTTGAGCTTCGACGACATTGAGCACGGCATCTTGCGCCGCTCCAAAATCAAACTGAGCGCAGGCTATCTGGGCAAACTCTTTGTCGACGAAGTGGAAAAAAAGCTGCGGGTAGACGCCGTCGACTGGCACATCCACTTTGCCCTCAACTGTGGGGCGGTGGCTTGCCCGCCCGTGGAGGTATATCGGGTCAGCACCATCGATCAGCAACTCGGCCGCCGGGCCCGCGCCTACCTGAGTAGCACCACGGTGTACAAACCCGAAGAGGGCAAGGTCTACGTAACGCCTTTGATGAGCTGGTTTCGCGCCGACTTCGGCGGGCTCAGTGGGGTCAAAGATATTCTGCGTGAGTTTGACCTCATCCCCGATGGGGCCAACCCTAACCTCGAGTTCAAAGACTACGACTGGTCGCTCGACCTCGACAACTTTGCTACTCGTCGATAAGGCTGGCTAAGCCCACGTAAAAAGCCCTCACCGACGTCCAGATCGGTGAGGGCTTGGTAGTAGGTAATAATTGGGTCCAAAATTACAAGAAGAAGAATCCTAGATCCAGAGCGACATAGTTCGTACGAACGATTTCATTCGCAAAAATGGTCGCATTCTCGCCTTCGCCAAAGCCCTTGAAACGGCGCATGTTGGTGAGGCCCTGATGGTAAGTAATCCCAGCCGAGATGGTGCCGACGGGAAGATTCCAGTCGATGCCTCCCCCTACAACGAAGGAAATATTGATCGGGCGCAGGTAGTCACCCGCACCATTGAGCGTGCCGCTGACTTGGTCGGTGGCATAGTTGTCAGGTCGCAACACCTTATATTCATTGCGGTAGCCCACGGCCAGGTCTAGCGAGACCCCAAACTTACCCACGATGCGCAGTCCGCCGGTGATCTCGGGGGTGCGTCCCTTCAGCAGAAAAGGAATTTCGACGGTAGTCATCCGCACGCTTTGCTCAGCTACCGAGCCGTTGGGTAAATTCAGCGAATCAGGAAAGATGCCCTCATCTCCTGCGATGGTGCGAGAATAGCCTTTGTTGACAATGTTGACACCCGAGAGAATCGCTAGGTTGTCGACCAAGCCCCAGCTCAGGGTAGCCCCATAGGAAAATCCGGCCCGTGAGCTGAAGTCGTACCCGTTCTGATCAGACACACTGCTGTTATCATCCTCGTTGATGACATTGGACCAGCCGACGAGCGGACTGATTTGCAGGCCAAATTTGAGGCCGCTCTGCGCCAGCAAAGGAGAGACCAGGAGCAGGCTGCCGAGCAATAGAAGATACTTGCGCATGAGTTTCAGTTTTTGGTTTGTGAAATGATTGGAGTTATTTGTAGTGATGAGCCTGTGGGGTAGGTGTGGTCGTGGTGGTAGTACCTGTGCCAAAGGATCGTTTGATCGATTCTTTTGCAAGAACGAAATTTTTCTAACACATGTACCCCTAGGTACTTCATGAATTTAGGATAGTTGCTCTGCTATCAAGTATCAAAGCAAAAACCGATGATACCCTACGTTGTAGTCGCTCGTAATTTCACCAAAGGGGTGATGGGACTGATGCTCTTGAGCCTGCTATCCCTATGGCAGGGCTGTGGCAAGGCTGAAGAGCAGCTGCCGGAACTGCCCTTGACCCTAGAGGTATGGCGGGCCGACAGCTCGATGCGAGAGGCTTCGCAGATGCTCGTGGGGGCTGAGCAGCCAGATTATCGGGCGGCCTTTGAGGCTCACCTGGCTTCTGAGCGGGAATTTTTCGCCGAGTTGATGGGGCTTGATCTGGTGGCCCATCAGCAAGGACTGACCTCCGCCCAGGCCGATAGCCTGCTGGTAAGCGAGTTAGGCCGCGTACTAGCCGATCCCAATATGCTGCACCTGCTCGATACCGTTCGGCTCACCTTCCCCTACGATTATGATTTTGCTGCCCGCCTCAGCCCGCCGCTCAAGCGGCTGCTCTACCACTTTCCCGACCTGACGCTGCCGCAGTTTTGTACCCATGTCAGCGGGTATGTGCCCGCCCAGGAGATGCGGCAGGTCGATCAGATCTTGCCCACTCCCCACTATTTTAGCCTGGGTTTGCACTACTTCATGGGGCCTGATTTTCGGTACTATTCGCCCACCTTGCCCGGGTTTGTCAAGCAACGCTTTGATCCGGCCTACCTGGAGGTGATGTTCATGTGGGAAATTGCCGAAGGCATCGTCGCGCCTACCCCGCCTGGCAGAGAAACCACGCTGCTCGACGAAATCGTGCGTGTAGGCATCAAGCAGCACTTTATGCGCCGCATGCTGCCCCGTACCCCTGACTCCATGCGCCTGCGCTACACCAGCCCGCAGATGGAGTGGGCCAACTTTTATGAGGAGCGTATCTACAAAGAGTTGATGGATGAACTTTTTCAAAGTGATTTTCAGGCCAAGCGCGAATATCTCAGCGATAAGCCCTACACCACCTCTCTGTCGCCAGAGTCGGCCCCTCGCCTGGGCGAATACCTCGGTTGGAAGGTCGTCGAGAGCTACATGGCCCGCCATGAAGAGAGGTCTTTGGCGCAGTTGTGTGAGATGACTGATTACCAGCGGATTTTCCGGGAGGCCAAATACCGCCCTTGATGGGCTCCTTGGTATTGTTTTGGTGGAACGAGTTGAAAGTACATATAGCCGCTTGTGCGGCCACTGAGTGAGCCAATATGAACGGGGGCTGACCAAAGGGCCTGATACCCTGATACCTAGGCCGTGTAATCTGCCCCATTTTCAGCCCGGCGTTTTTGAATCCCAAA
>CAYVAP010000616.1:0-3415 GCA_964449365.1 uncultured Bacteroidia bacterium | reverse complement strand
GGCTCTGCGCAGCCTGGGCAACTCACCTATATGAACGGCTAGGGGTATAAGGGAATAAGGGGATAAGGTGCTCAGGCACAGCGTTTACCTACCGCTCATATTGGCTCACTCAGTGGCCGCCCAAGCGGCTATCTTTACTTTCCACCTTGAACTTTAAACCGCAAAACTAATGAGCAGTGCTCTGACTGCGATCATCTGCCGAAAACAGGCCCAAGGAGATAAAAGGTATGATCCATGGCATATTAAGAATTCAAAAAAAAATCCGACGAGGGGCTCGACTCGCCGGACTTTCTGGGGATGGAGGTATTATGAGAAAATTAATTGAACAGTTTGTCATAATACTCGTCTGCCATGCGACCTGAGTCGAATTGCGGCACCACCTCGCGCATAGCATTGGCTGCGATGGTCCACCACTGATCGGGTTGGTCGTAGTAGCAAGGCAGGATCTCTTGCTTGAGAATGCGCATCAAGTGCTGGTAGTCTTGATCATCTTGCTGCTCGATGGGAGTGGTCTCATCGGCTTCGGGGATCACGAAAGCATTGTGGCCATGCTTGGCAAACTCCGGAATCCAGCCATCATTGATGGAGAAATTCACCGAAGCATTCATCGCGGCGCTCATACCTGAGGTACCAGAGGCTTCTCGTGGTCGGCGGGGATTGTTGAGCCATACATCCGAGCCCAGCTTGAGCAAAGCCGACACATCCATTTCGTAGCCCGTGACTACCGTTGCATTTTTGGCCAGGTGAGTCATCTCAATGAGGCGGTTGAAATGACCGATGGCTCCCTCGTCTTCGGGGTAGGGCTTTCCAGCCCAGCTGATCTGCACGGGATGCTTGGTCTGCTGCAGCAGTTGGTAGAAGTCCTGATGATTGCGCATGATCAGGTCGGCGCGTTTGTAGGCCGCAAAGCGGCGCGCCCAGACGATGGTGAGCACATCGGGATCGAAAAGGTTGCCAGTCTGATCGGCTACGAAGTCAAACAATTGCTCCTTGAGCACTCGCTTGCGAGCTTTGAGGGCCTTCATATCGTCGGCGTCGAAGGCTGCTTTCAGCTCTGCATCTTGCCAGTAGCGCTGGTTTTGGGCGTTGGTGATGCCGATGATCTCGGGCTTGTTGCTCACATTGGCCCACATGCGATTGGAAACGTGGGCGTGTAGCTGCGAGACAGCATTGGCTTGCTTGGCCAAGGTGAGGGCCGCAGGGGTATAGCCAAAAGCATCACCCTGCGGATGATGGCTGATTTCTCGCACGGTATCCAAGTCTAGCCCAGCAAAGAAGCCCATGCGATGGAGGAAGTTGATGTCGCGGGTTTCGTTACCGGCCATCTCGGGCGTATGAGTGGTGAAGACCACCTTTTGCTTCACCTGGGCCACATCGCCCAGTTGCTCGTGCAGGTGAAAAGCAAGCGGCAAGGCATGCGCCTCGTTCATGTGATAGATCTCGACACCGCCCAGAGCTTCCGCTACCTTGGCCCCGCCGATTCCCAGCACCATGCTCTGGGCCACTCGGGTGGCCACATTCGAATCATACAGGCGGTGAGTAATGGTACGCGAAAGGTAGTCGTTCTGACTGTTGTCGGTGGTCAGAAAGTACATCGGCACAGTATTGAATACCTTCGGGTCGAGGTACCATACGTTGACCAGGACGGGGTTGCCGTTGATATGCAACTCTACCGAGAGATCGGTTTCTTCGAGAAAGGTGTAAAATCGCTCCCGGTACTGCGGCTTCATCATGCTCTGCTGATCGCGGGTCTGCTCGTAGTAGCCAAACTTCCAGAGCATGCCGATACCGATCATATTTTGCTTTAGCTCGTAGGCACTACGCATATGAGAGCCAGCCAGATAGCCTAAGCCACCCGAGTAAATACGAAAGATGTGATCGATGCCAAACTCCATGCTGAAGTAGGCCACGCGCTTGCTGTATGAAGGAGCAGGAGAATAGGGATGTTGCCAGGTAGGGGTGGTTTTCATTTTGGTAGAAAACGTTTAACAGGTGAGGTGATGCGATCAAAGTTAGAGCCTTTGCAGGCAAATACAAGCTGGAAGCGGGACTCAATAGGAATTTGATGCGTATTCGAGGCCGAACTCCTGTGACCTCCATCTGCTGGGCTCGTCTCATAATAATGGGCAACATAGCGAAGCATTGCGACGGAAGCAGCGGATGGGACAAACGATGATCATCGGGGAAATGACGGAGCTGAGCTTAGCCTTCAGTCGTCTGGCCGCAGCTGATCATAGCAGTTTACTTTTGGTAGGAAGTGATCGGGAGCGCCTCTGGCAAAGCAAGCAGCAACTGGCACAGTCGGGCATCAAAGAGGTGTATCGCGTAGTAGAAGACCTCAGTGCTCCCCAAGCCGACCTCCAGGTCTACGAAAGCTGGCTACTCCACAGCTTGCTACAAGAGTCCCCCCAGCCCCTCGACTTGCTCATCAACGTTCTGAGTTTTCAGACCTGGGCTTGGGCCGAAGCCGATCCCTGGGAAGAAATAGGTCCCGAACCAACCTATCACCTCAACAACCTGCTGGGTATCAACCGGCTCATGGCCGAAGAAATGGCCCAACAAGGCCAGGGGCACATCCTCAATGTGCTTTCGCGCGCCGATCCCGGCACCGGACCCTGGCAGGAAATGTTTGTGCAGACCCAGGCCCTACTGCTCGACTTTGCTTGCCACCTCAATCAGCAATTGGCCCACACTCCGGTGGCCGTGAGCACCCTCAGCGTGTCGGGGCGGTCCTTTGTGCTGCAAGG
Organism: uncultured Bacteroidia bacterium; assembly: GCA_964449365.1. Classification (GTDB taxonomy): domain Bacteria; phylum Bacteroidota; class Bacteroidia; order J057; family J057; genus CAYVAP01. The sequence goes on along the minus strand of CAYVAP010000616.1, from coordinate 668 downwards.
CGACGCGCTACCCTCATCGCTCGCCCTCCCTCTCCTACCTGCCCAAGCTTCCCTGCAAGCTATCGCCAACTATGGCTATCAGATGGTGCGCCGCGTGGCTTGAGGCCACCCTCGCCTGCGTCCCCCCAATAAAAAAAGCCCCCCTCCCGCAGCAGAGGTGGCTCAAAATACCCTTTGATCGCTTCGGTTATCCAGTTATCGGCCGTAGCGCTCCGCTTCCAACTGCTTGTCACCCGGCAAGATCAGCACACCCACACCAATTACTGCGAGGGTCAGACCCATAAAGGCGCGCCAGTTGAAGTGCTGCGAGTCGCTATTTTTCAGCACGACCTCTGTTTCCTTGATCTCCTGGGTAATGGTTTCGGGGGCTTTCTTGTTCCAGCCGATGATGGCTAGGATGATCCCAGTCCCGATCATACAGGCCGCGATGATGTTTTTGATATTCATGAGGGTATGCGTTATTCCAGATGGAGGTTCTTCGATAAAATTCGGAGTAAAAATAGCGCTTTTTTCCCATAGTCATATGACTAATCTCATATGAGCGCGAAAAATGAAGCGGCTCCGCAGTTGACCCTACGTATACTACGTGGCGTAAGGATTGTAGAGTGGTAAGACACTGTCACTTATTGATAACAAGGCCATTCAATCAATCAACCACTCTCCCATTC
>CAYVAP010000615.1:0-3430 GCA_964449365.1 uncultured Bacteroidia bacterium | reverse complement strand
TACAAAGAATCTCCATTCTTTTCTCGCTTCTGACCTCTCGCAGCGCAGCGGTCTCTCTTCTCGCAGCGCAGCGATCTCTCTTCTCGCTTCTTTTCTTAGCAATGTACTAAGCTACTGAGGAATACCCAGAGATGCTGCGAAATTTTTGCACAGGGTGTGGAAAAGGGGGATCGGTGAGGGCCTCGTGCGGGTAGCTTCGCTCCCTTGGGTGTAGCTTCCTCTTTTTCCGCCCTAAACAAACAGAGACTTGACGCGAGCGGGGTCATGCCTATTCACCAATGGACCGTAGGACTTGTTGGTCTACTCAACGTCCGCAGAATTGAGCGTTTGATTGCGCGCAGATTTCTCGGATTTCGCAGACATACGCTTCCCTCCCGGCTTTCTGATTTACCGGGATCTGCGATCTGCGTCTTTCGCGAGATTTGCGCGAGATACAAATCGTTTTGCGCTCTCAACTCAAAATTTTTTGAGTATAATCCACCCAACGGTGAGGTGTCGCTGACAATGATCATCTAGGCAAGTCTTTTAGCCGAGCCAAATCTTCTTCGAACTCTTCTTCACCATAATGCATCGGAATCTCACGACGGGCCATCTCCTGTTGGAAAGCAAACTGAGCCACCTCTGCAAAAGTACTGGCCTGCCCTAAGGTAAACACTTCTTTTTGGAACAACATCAAGGCGATTTCCAGGCGAAATTCATGTTCGCTCATATTGGCCTGCTGTAAAATGGTGTCGGTGATCAGGATGCTCATGTTTAGGTAAAAAACAATGGGTGGAAAAGGGGAAGGCTGATGGGAGCTGCGTTGTTGCTCGAACGGATCGCTATCTCCCGCATGACCATGGCCTTTGGGTAAATATACGCTCTTTTTCGTATCCCAGCGGAAGGAGTTTCGGCGGGGGCGAGGGTGAGCATGTGATGCCAGCGAAATAGCTGCTCATGCGCCAAGGGCCGCGCATAATCCTGATACACATCTACCATCAGCTCCGCCATGCCATACTCAGCCGGACCGACCCTGCGCCCATCGGTCTGAAGTCCCAGCAAGCGCCGCCCTTGATTCCGGAATGATCAGCAACTTTGAACTGCGAAACCAATGCTATGGGGCACGGAGCCCACCCTCGAAGATAGCAGGGGATCGGGATCAGCAAAAAGCTGACAGGATGCCCTCCCTAAGTAGGAAAGCACCCTGCTAGCCTTGCTCACTGATTTTCATTCTTCCACGATGGGATACACGTCCGAAAAGCCATAGGGACGTCCTTCACTTCGTTCGTAGTGGTAGCAGGCAAAGTAGGTGCCTGCCTCATTGAAAATCACCTGGACACTACCAAACTGATTGGTGCTGACCCGATCAGGGTAAAGCTCTCTGAGATTTACCCGCAGGTGCAGCGCTGCTCCCACTCCGCTGAAAGGGATACCGCCCCCCCATTCTCGCACGGGCTGCGGACTTTTGAATTTACCGTTATTGGGATCGTACAAGGTTTGATGCTGAGAGGTTTGTCGACTAAAATAATACGCTCGGTCAATCGTCGTTGGGCGCACGTATAGCATAGCTGCTTCTACGCCTATGAGGAGAAAGGGGTGGTTCTCCCCAAAGCTAGTCAATCGGACAGGACTACCACAATCATTGACATTGCGATGCACCTGCCATTGTTTGCCCTCACGCGAGAAGAAATAATGGTTGCCGGAAGGAGCGAGTTGCGCGGCTGTGAGGCCCGTCAATGGCGCACAATCCCTGAGCGGACCTTGCCCGGTGCTCAGGGAGTACTCCCTTGCGAGACCGTTTTTGACCTCCACGTAGCGGTTGCCCGCCTGGTTGAACAGGTAAGCATCATCTCCATTTTTCTCGATGGCGCAGGCTGCTCCGATCCCTTGGTTGTTGAACACTTTGTACCAGCCTTCGGCAAAGCTGGGTAGATCGGGGCGCTCAATCCTTACCTGTAGGCGGTAAGTCTTGCGCGCAATGCCGGTCTGAAGGGTCAAATCCATAGATCTGCTACGCAGATCAAGGCCATCGGTAGGGTTGGGGCTCAACTCGGCCCCCTGCGAGGCTGAAAAGGACGCACGCGCATTGCCTAAATCGGTGCCGTGTGGGACAGTGATGATGATGAAACGTTGTGCTTCGTCGATGTCACCTACTGCGGTAACGGGACTGGTCAAGTTGAAACTCAGCAAGAGGGGATCTTGCAGGCGATTGCATTCCGCCTCAAGGTTGCACTTGGACTGGCAGTCGGGATCCATGCAAAGGTCTTCGGGTGGATCGTCGCAATCGCACTTACAACCGACCATGATGACAGCGGCGAGTACGCACATAATTCGTGGCACGAAAAAGTACGGAGAGAAGTGGCAAAATTTCATACGTTTTTTTATCTTTATGTACCTAAGGCGCAAAAAGGTTACCCGTGTGACGCTATCAATTTTGTCATCATGAGAGGGATCAGGACGTCTGCTTCTATCTCAACCCTTCGCCTTGGGCGAGCCTACAGTCTGTTCTGCCCAGATGAATAGAAAGATAAGTATCATGCGCCCGAGCCATCCGAGTCGCTGTCGCACGGATCTACCTCGACGCTGCGAAGAATCTCCGTAACGGATGCGGTGGAAAAAAGCCGCCCAAGGGAGTAACCTTTTCCGCCCAGTGTACATGCATATACAGGGAAATCTGCCCTATATGGCACGAGCAGACAGGTGAAACGCAGCCTACCCAATCTGACCTTTTATTTCATATTTTCGACGATTTTTTCCCATCGACAGAGCATCCCTGCCATCCATTTCCCATGAAGAACCGAGGCCATCACGAACAGGATCAGCGGTTTCTCCACGGCCTGATCAGCCAAGACCCGCAAGCACTACAAGCGGCTTATCAGCGGTTTTACCCAGGTATTGCGCAGCACGTGCAGGCACGGGGGGGGCGGGCCGAAGATGCCGAGGACGTCTTTCAGGAAGCAATGGTGGTGGTCTTTCGCAAGCTGCAAGACCCTGATTTTGAGCTAACCTGCAGCCTTGGCACTTTCCTTTTTGGGGTAAGCAAAAAAATCTGGCTCAACCAGGCCAGTCGCCGGGGGCGGCACCCGGTGCAGCCGCTAGACGACCTAGAGGTGGCGCAAGCCGCTGACATCGACACCGAGCTGGAACGCACTGAGCGCAACCGCTTGTTTCGGGCCAAACTGAAGCAACTCGGCGCAGACTGCCAGCAGGTGTTGCGCTTATTTTTCGCAGGCACCCCTATGACCGAGATCGCCCAGCAGATGGGCTACGCCAGCGAGAGCTATGCCAAAAAACGTAAATTCCAATGCAAACAAAAACTTACCGACCTGATCAAAGCTGATCCCCGCTACCAGGAAATGAAAGCTTGAATGGCCGTTAACCATTCGAAATTGGCAAAAAATTTTGACCACCAACGCTTTAAGTAACAGTGAACAATTAACATGGATCAATG
>CAYVAP010000614.1:0-3439 GCA_964449365.1 uncultured Bacteroidia bacterium | reverse complement strand
GGAGCAACCTCTACTTTGACAACCTCTTTAAGTACGACTGGGAAGTGTACAAAGGCCCTGGTGGAGCCTGGCAGTGGCGCCCCAAAAACGGCGCTGGAGCCGGGACGGTACCCGACGCCCACGATCCCGAAAAAAAGCACGCCCCCTTAATGCTGACCACAGACATTGCGCTGCGGGTAGATCCCTCTTACGAGAAAATTTCTCGCCGTTTCTACGAAAATCCCGATGAGTTTGCCGATGCCTTTGCTCGCGCTTGGTTCAAGCTGACCCACCGCGACATGGGGCCCCGTGATCGCTACCTCGGCCCTGAGGTACCCGACGAAGTGCTGCTCTGGCAAGATCCTGTGCCCGAGCTTACCCACCCGCTCATCGACGAGCCAGACATCGCTACCCTCAAAACGACCATCCTGGCCTCCGGGCTCAGCCTCTCCGAGTTGGTGGCCACAGCCTGGGCCTCAGCCTCGACCTTCCGTGGCTCTGACAAGCGTGGCGGGGCCAATGGCGCTCGCATTCGCCTAGCACCGCAAAAAGACTGGGAAGTAAACCGCCCCGAGCAACTTGCCAAAGTGCTGGAAAAACTGGAAGCCATCCAACTGGACTTCAACCGTCAGCAAATGGGAGGCAAGCAAGTATCGCTCGCCGACTTGATCGTGCTGGCAGGCTGTGCCGCCGTGGAAAAAGCCGCCCAAAACGCTGGCTATGACCTCGCCGTGCCCTTCACCCCGGGTCGCACCGACGCTACGCAGGAGCAGACCGACGTCGAATCCTTTGGCTACCTGGAGCCCTGGGCTGATGGCTTCCGCAATTATAAGCAGGATGGCCACGAAGTCTCCGCTGAAGAGCTACTGGTAGACAGAGCACAACTGCTGACCCTCACCGCACCTGAAATGACGGTATTGCTCGGCGGCATGCGGGCTTTGAGTACCAATTGGGATGGCTCTCATCACGGCGTATTCACCAAGCGCGCTGAAACTTTGAGCAATGATTTTTTCCTCAACCTGCTCGACCTGGGTACTACCTGGCAGTCGCTCGACGACGAGCAGGAGATATTCGTGGGCCGCAGCCGCAAAACCAACGAAGTGATGTGGAGCGCCACCCGCGTCGATCTCATCTTTGGCTCTAACTCTGAGCTACGCGCCCTAGCCGAAGTATACGGCAGCGCCGATGCGGAAGAAAAGTTTGTCAAGGACTTCGTCAAAGCCTGGGACAAAGTCATGAACCTCGATCGTTTTGATCTGGCCTGATCCCTGGTTGACCATGTAATCATGAAAGGCGGTCTGTCATCAGGCCGCCTTTTTTTGATGAGAAATACAGAGAGGCTTCGCTCGGCTGGTTCACTCTTTTTCCTTCACGAACGCCTCGGCCTGTCCGCGCCAGTCGTCGCGGCGGATGCGGCCAGGGAAAAATTCGATGACTTCATTGACCTTCTCGTCGTCTTCAGGCGTGAAGCGAGAGATCTGCTCAAAGGTATAGATCCCGATGGCGTTGAGCTTCTTTTCGATGGAGGGGCCAATGCCCTTGATGCGCTTGAGGTCGTCTTTGACGGTAGCGGAGGCGGTGCCGATGCGGCCAAAGTTGATCTCCTTGGCCCGTTGTTGCACGCGGTGCAGGGCTTGGTCTTCTTTGTCGTCGGGTGAACTCATGAGCGCGCGGGCCTGGCGCACCCACTCATCGCGCTGAATGCGCCCCGGAAAAAACTCGATGGCGTCGCTTACCTTGTCTTCGTCTTCGGGGGTGAAATTGGCAATCTGCCGGAAGGCATAGACGCCCAGAGCGTTGAGCTTCTCTTCAATAGAGGGCCCGATGCCTTTGATGCGCTTGAGATCGTCTTGCTCCGAGAGCGTAGCTTTGCCGATGCGGTCAAAATCTAGCGTTTCGGCCTTGGCGCGAATGCGGTCGAGCACGGCGTCCTTATCTTCTTTGGCCGCTGGTGGGTTGCTGGTGTCGCGCTCAGGTTGCGCTGTTTCGGAGGGATTAGCGGCCTGCTCCAAGCGTTGGATGGACTCGTGCTCGCGGTCGTCGCCTCCTACCAGGGATGTCGGCGCTGCGGCCAGGCGCTCTTGAGCCAGGGCCAGTTGCTGCTTGGTTTCTTCGGAGTGAGCTTTCAGCGTGCTCACCTGCTGGGTGAGAGCCACTCGTTCGCGGGTGCAATCATCGAGGGCTGCTCGAAGGCGCTGACCCTCAGCTTCATCATTTTGGGGGATAGCCCCATCGGATGGCCCGGCCTGGGCTTCCTTCAGTGTTGTTTGCAGCCCTTGGTTTTGGCGAATCAAGGCATCCAAGCGAGGCTTGAGCAGCACATACACGATGAATGCCCCTATGGCAGCCGCCACTAGCATCAGAACCAAAGCTTCGGTAGTCGCATCAGAGATATCAAACATAGCGAAAAGCAGTAGGAGGGGTGGAACCTAGGTTTTGCTCCAAAAGTAGGGAAGTTTTCAAAAGGGGGCAACTTCCATTTTGGCGAACAGTCACCCCAGGCTGGCACGGCTCGACGAGAGGGGATTTTGGCGAGGGGCGCCTCGGTGTCTGATTTGCTGATGAAGTTTGTATCTTGCTACCCGAAACCTACACCCTCCGCTCCCGAATTTTTCAGACCATGGCAATCGAGATCAGCAACATCCGCAAGTCTTTCGGCGAAAAAGAAGTCCTCAAGGGCATTGATTTTCAGTTCGAGCGAGGGAAGATCAACATGATCATCGGGGCGAGTGGCAGTGGGAAGAGTGTCATGCTCAAATGCATCGTGGGCCTGCTAAGGCCAGATCTGGGGCAGGTGCTGTTTGATGGCAAAGATTTTCATCAGGCAGATCACAGAGAGCTAAAGGAGATGCGCAAGCAGATCGGGATGCTATTTCAAAGCTCGGCGCTCTTCGATTCGATGACGGTGGAGGAAAACATTGCCTTTCCCCTCAAAATGTTTGCCAAGGCCAGCATCAAAGAAGCGCGCAAGCGCGTAGATGCCTGCCTGGAAAAAGTACGCATGCCAGGGATCAACCAACTCTATCCCTCTGAACTCTCCGGCGGTATGCAAAAGCGGGTGGGATTGGCCCGCGCCATCGCCATGAATCCAGGCTATCTCTTCGTCGATGAGCCTAATTCGGGCCTCGACCCCCTCACCGCCTCGGTGATCGACAAGCTCATCCGTGAGTTGACCGCCGAATTTGAGATGACCACCGTGATGGTCTCCCACGACATGAACAGCGTGATGAACGTAGGAGACAAGATCATGTTCCTCTATCATGGCCACAAAGAGTGGGAGGGAAACAATCGGCAGATTTTGGGGAGTACCACCCCAGCACTGGAAGAGTTTATCTTTGTCTCGGACCTGATCAACAAGCGAGAGGAGGAGTAAGGCCGAGCCCACGGATATCGACGGTATGCGAATTATACTTCAAAGTGGTTGAATGGTAGAGTGGTTGATTGATTGAATGGCCTTGTT
>CAYVAP010000613.1:0-3442 GCA_964449365.1 uncultured Bacteroidia bacterium | reverse complement strand
GGCTTGAGCGGCGGTGCGATAGCGCAGGTTGGTGGTGAAGGTGATAGGCTTATAGCCCAGTGAGAGGCTGTAGCGAATGGTGTAGCGGCTGCGATACTTCAAAAATTCGGGCTGATCGCGGTAGCGACTGGGGTTGAAGACTTGCGCCAGATTATTGGCATCCGCCAGATTCAACTGCGAATCGGGGGGGGCGGCGTTGAGATTGATCGGATCCAGGATGGTGATGCCTCCATTGAGGCTGGCGCGAAATTTATGGCTCTGCCACAGAAAGGTCTGGTTGAACTCCAGCCCAGTAATACGCGCCTCGGCCACGTTGAGGCTGCTAAAGCGCGCTTCGACCTCCAAGGGGCTGAGCGAAACCACCTCTACCTGATTGATCCCAAACTCCACCATGTCCTGATATTGCATCCGAAAGACCGCCAGATCCACAAAGCCTTTGAGCTTCACGCCGGGGCGATCCATCAAAAATCCCTGCCGCGCGCTCACTTCGACGCTGGAGCCCTTTTCGCTGCGCAACACGGGATTGGGGTCGATCACCACCCCACCGCCAGTGGTGTTGGCAAAGCGCTCGGCAATGGAAGGCACCCGAAAAGCCTCGCCAAAAGAGGCCCTCAGATTCGTACCTTTTCTCACTTCGTAGTTGATCCCAAAGCGCAGCGTCGGCAATGCTTCACGCGCAGCTTGGTCGATTTGCACAGATTCGTAGCGAATCCCCTGACTCACATTGACCCGCCCCAATTGGAAGTCTAGCTGCGAATACAAGCCAATCGAGTTACTCGTATGCCTACCAGAGCTTTGGATGGTATCCCCCTTGAAGACATAATTCCCACCGTAGAGGCTATCGCCGTCGATTTGCGCATAGGTATAAGTGGCTCCCACCACCCAGTTTACACGTTGGGCCACGCTGGTTTGGTACAAAAAATCATTGTACAAGATGTAGTTGGTCGAGAATTGCCCGGTGTTGTTTTGGTTGCTATTGCGCAGCATACGCCCGCGATACCAGAAGAGGTCTCCCCCGTCGGTGAGGTACTTGATGGTGGGGTCGAGAGCTACGTAGTTGGCCAGTTGTCGGCGATAGGCCCCTTCGTCGCGGGTGGGGACCAATGCGCCACCTTCGATCACCCTTTCGCCATTGTCCATGGTGGTATCGGGCGCATAGCTGCTCCAGTAGAGGGTACTGGCCGAAGAGTCGACGCTCACGCTGGTATTGAGGCCAACGGTGAGGCCCGGTAGCGACTTGGGACGATACTTGAGCATCAGCAGGCCCCGATATTCTTCTCGGTCGGTAAACTGCCGATAGCCTTGATCCTTGATGTAGTTTCCCTGAAAGGTCAGATCTACCTGACCAATCTTACGGCTATGAAAAAAGTGCGCCGAGCCATAGTAGGTCGTCGCATCGCCATTCCAGTCGAGATGCTCATTCGCAGGCGTACCATAAAAGCCCCCTCTTACCCGCAGGGTGGTTTTGGGCGTTTCTGTTGGCTCATCGGTGATCACGTTGATCACCCCACCCAGGGCCGAGGAGCCATAGAGCACCGAGGAGGCCCCCTTGATCACTTCGATCTGCTGGATGTTGTCCACCGGAATGAGATCGAGATTGGCCACGCCGGCGTCGCCGGTGAGCAGCGGCAAGCCATCGAGCATGACCATCACCCGGCTGCCTACGCCGTAGGCATAGCCCGAGCTGCCTCGGATGTTGATCTGGCCATCTTGATTATCCACCCCCGGGATCTGAGTGAGCACCTTGTCGACCGTGGGTTGGGCTTGCAGGTCGACAAACTGAGGCTTGACCACTTCGATAGACACGGTTACGTCGGCCTGAGATTGCTGCAAGCCCTTACTAGCGGTGATCACCACATCTTCGGTGGTAAACTCGGTGGGCTGTATCTCCCAATCGAGGCGATTATCGCCTGCGCCGAGGGTCAGCTTTTGCTCCTGGCTCTGATAACCAGTGAAGCTCAGTTTGACGAGCACCGTTTGGCCCACCTTCGCCTGCGGAAGGGGCAGGCGATACCGACCTTCAGCATCGGTATAGGTACCGGCTTGCTGAGTAGGTACACTGACCGTGGCTCCAGCAATGGGGCTTGGAGAATCTGCCCCTTTGACTTGACCAAACAGGACAATAGACTGAGCCACAGTCATCCCTGGCCACAACAAGCCCAGGCCAAGCCAAAGGGGGAGGAAATACAGACGCTGCATGAGGAAGTCAATTTTGGGTAAGAGCTGATACATTAGGGGAAGAAAGATAATCAGCCTGCGCCAAAGTTGCGCGATTGGGATAACGGGCAGCGTCAGAAAAATATTGAATCCTGGCGCTCAGAATCCACTTGGGTGAGCTGTGGCAGCAGAGAATGGCCCCGCAGCTCAGGCACTTGCGCAGGTGCATCCAGCGATCGCCGGTTTGGGCGCATGCTGCGCAGACGTGTGGCCCCTCGGCCACTGGCTCGGGGGCTACGCTTTTGAGGTGTTCACAGAGGATAAACATAGTACACTGCAAAGCGATTGAAGGAAAGATTAGTTTGAGCGGCCGCCGAAGGATCGTTAGTTACAGGTACCTTACCGCCTCCCTCGATACCACAGAGCCAGCGGCACCAGGGCATGCGGCAGGCGCCAGAGCATCTCCATGGCCCAGCGATGCAGATCAGCCAGCCAGCTATCTGCCGCTACGTAGGCCATCGGACGAGCCAGCGCGGTAAGGCTGCCCCAGATCACGGCATAGATCAGCGCAGGCCGCGACACCTTTGGCAGGAAAATCGCCACGGATACCACCAGATCCAGGCTGCCTGCCACCCGCAAAAATCCCAGCGCCGTGTCGGTATCCACCCCCAAGATCGACTGAGTCATGAACACAAAATGCGCTGGGGTAGGGTAGGGCCAACCCAGCGCAAAGAGGCCGTGCCCCGTAAAGGTGGCGGCTATGGCGAGCTTAGCCGCTAGGGACCAGCGCGAAAGGTTACTCAGACAGGCCCAGAGTAATAGCGGCGTACTCCAGGCCAGGGTGTGCTCTATGGCATCGACCCAGCGCCAGCCATGCTCGGCCACCTTCCAGCCCAGATGGGCTAGCAAGACCAGCCCGACCAGCCCCAGCCAGCTATTCGCTGAGCGGCCCCGCAGCAAATGCCAGCCTAGCCACCCAGCACCCAGCCCCAGAATGACCCCCAACCAAGGCCCAAGCGTCGACCAGGGAGTAGCCCAAAATATATACTGCCAGCCTCGCCCGAGCAGCAGCATGACCGTACCCCAGACCAGCCACCTCAGCGGCTTGGAATTCGCCGAATGGTCAAGGGGGACAGCCTTAGGTAGAGTTGGATCATTCATGGTCTCAACTTACATCAATCCGCCGAAAGGCTCAATTTTCTTACTTATTGCCACAAATTTTAACGGGAAAAATACCCATCCATTGATGCAACATTTGCCACCGGTTATGCTTTTGAGGAAAAAG
>CAYVAP010000612.1:0-3445 GCA_964449365.1 uncultured Bacteroidia bacterium | reverse complement strand
ATTTTTCGCTCATGGTCAAACCTCGCCAGCCGTAGAAAGGGGCTTTTGCTACTTAGTAACGCTCAAAGAATGACTTCCCCCTTTTGTTTCACGCAGAGGCGCAGAGTAAAAATTTGATAAGCAGAGGGTTGTATTGCTTTGCCTAAAATGGAAAAAGGGAGGTTATTTTTCGACTGTTGCTAAAGTAGTCAGGCACAGCGTTTCCCTACCGTTCATATTGGCTCACTCAGTGGCCGCCCAAGCGGCTATCTGTACTTTCGATTACGAATGACTGATTGCGAATTACGAATGCGAAGCATTAGCCATTGGTTTCGACCTAGAAAATATGCCTCTTAGCGCTTCAGAGAGCTATTTCGGGTTATGCTCATACCTTACCCAAACTAAGGTGTGCCGTTAATTGCAGGCAAACAGCCCTCATTGGCCCTGCGCAGCCCGGGCAACTTTCAACCTTAACCTTTTAACCGCGAAACTAATGACTAGCCACGGCCACTGAAAAGGGGGAAATAAACGGGAAACCACCCAGCCTGGCAAACCCATACCGTATATCGATGGTCGTTTATACAGGTGAACGATCCTCTCCCCCTTCCGCGTGGTTGCATCCCCTTTTTCCATTCTGTATCTTGCAATGTTGGTGATGAGACTGATGGCCACAGCCTAACCATTATCCACTGCATCAGTATTTATAGATGTCTGAGGCATCGTGTGCTTCCAAGTTTTCAATGTCGAATTCCGAATTTTTCCCATAATGATCGTCAAGGAACAAGCATCCCTGCAAAAGAAAGTCGCGCATCGCTATGAGCCAGCCGACTACTATCAACTCGACGAGTTGCTCAGCGAGGAGCATCGCATGATTCGCGCGAGTGTGCGCGACTGGCTCGACGAGCACATCACCCCCTACATCAACGACTGGGCACAGCGCAACGAATGCCCCAAGCACCTGGTGCGCGAGATGGGCGAAATGGGCCTCTTTGGGCCCTCCATCCCGGAGGAGTACGGTGGTCCGGGCCTGGATGAGATCGCCTATGGGGTGGTCATGCAGGAAATCGAGCGGGTAGATAGCGGCATTCGCTCCATGTGCTCGGTGCAAGGCTCGCTGGTGATGTACCCCATCTACCAATATGGCAGCGAAGCGCAAAAGCAAAAATACCTCCCCAAGCTGGCCACCGGCGAGCTGATGGGTTGCTTTGGCCTGACGGAACCCGACCACGGCTCCAACCCTAGTGGCATGACTACCCACTACAAGGACATGGGCGACCACTACCTGCTCAATGGAGCCAAAACCTGGATCAGCAATTCACCCTTTGCCGATATCGCGGTGGTTTGGGCCAAAAATGAAGACGGTCGCATACACGGCCTGATCGTGGAACGGGGCATGCCGGGCTTTACCACCCCCAAGATCGACAACAAATGGTCGCTGCGGGCTAGTGATACCGGTGAGTTGGTCTTCGAAGACGTAAAAGTACCCAAAGAAAATCTGCTGCCCGGCGTGAGTGGCCTGCGGGGTCCCTTTGGCTGTCTGGATAAAGCCCGCTATGGCATCGCTTGGGGGGCCATTGGCGCAGCCATGGACTGCTATTCCACGGCTTTGATCTACGCCAAGGAGCGCGAGCAATTTGGCAAGCCCATCGCGAGCTATCAGCTTCAGCAAAAGAAGCTGGCTGAAATGCTCACCGAAATCACCAAAATGCAGCTCTTCACCTGGCGCCTCGGCACCCTCATAAATGCAGGCCAAGCCAGCTCGCCGCAGATCTCTATGGCCAAGCGCAACAACGTGGCCTCCGCCCTGGAAATCGCCCGCGAAGCGCGCCAAGTGCTCGGCGGCATGGGCATCACCGGCGACTACTCCATCATGCGCCACATGATGAACCTCGAATCGGTGGTTACCTACGAGGGAACCCATGACATTCATCTGCTCATCACTGGATATGACATCACCGGAATCTCAGCCTTCCGCTAGGCTGCACATCAATGGTTGACGCACCAAGCCCCAAAGTCTGCTGGCTTTGGGGCTTGGCGTCGGTACCGCTCACGCAAGAAGAAGGTATTTTTTGGCCATGGCCCTACCCTATCTTTCGCTTCACCTCAGATCGTACCTATGCCCAGCCTCTACACTGTCAGCGAAGTCACCGCCTACGTCAAGCATCTTTTCGAAAGGGATGCCCTGCTACAAGGCGTACAGGTGGCGGGGGAAGTCTCCAACCTCACCTATCATGGGTCGGGACACGTTTACTTTAGCGTCAAAGACCGCGAGGCCCAGCTCAGCTGCGTGATGTTTCGCAGCTATGCCCAACGTGCGCCGCGCATGCGGGCAGGAGACAAAGTGATCCTCACGGGGAGCTTTTCGGTCTATGCCCCGCGCGGCAACTACCAACTGATGGTGCGCGAGGTGCGCAAGCAAGGGCTGGGCGACCTCTATGAGCGCTTCGTAGAGCTAAAAGCTAAACTGGAAGCCGAAGGGCTGTTTTCTCCCGAGCGCAAACGGCCCCTACCGACGTTTCCGCAGAATATCGCGGTGCTCACCTCGCCCACGGGGGCAGCCGTGCGCGACATCCTACGCACCCTGCAGCGCCGCTACGGACGCGGACGTGCCATCGTGGTGCCTACCGTGGTGCAAGGCGAGCAAGGAGCTCCCTCTATTGTGCGTAGCCTGCAAGCCGCCGCCCAAACCCCTGCCGAGGTAGTCATCCTGGCCCGTGGGGGTGGCTCGCTCGAAGACCTCTGGAACTTCAACGAAGAAACCGTCGCACGGGCCATTGCGGCTTGCCCTTTGCCGGTCATCAGTGGCGTGGGCCATGAAACTGACGTAACCGTCGCCGATTTCGTGGCAGATTATCGAGCTTCTACCCCCACCGCCGCCGCCGAAGCCGCCGTGCCTGATCGACAAGCCATTCTCAACACCCTCGATGAATACGAGCGGCAGGTTCACCGCAGCCTGCAATACTTCATTGACTTCAAGCGGCAGATCCTCGACGATTATACCTACCGCATGGAGCAGGCCATGCGCCAATACCTCCAAACTCAACGCCACACCATCAACCTACTCGAAAGCAGGCTGCAAGGCATGGACCCCCATCAGGTGCTACGCCAGGGCTATTCGCTTACCCTCAAAGAGGGCAAGCGTATCCGCGAAGCCCAGCAGCTAAGCTCCGGCGATCATGTTGACCTAGTTTTCCTCGACGGACGACGCAAGGCGCAGGTAGAATGATGCGAAGAAAAGATCCCCGCCAAAGCTCGAACAGCGAGCGCACCGCCCTTCTCCGCGATCCATCAGAGCCATGACTCAAAGCGCACCTGCCAGCAGTTAAAGCCGAGTTTGATACAGGCTTCTTCCAGTAGGTGCAATTGATACGAGATTATGATGGCCACAGGCACAATGGACTGCTTGCTTCAGTTCCAGTAGAAGTCAGAGGTCAGATCGCTGCGCTGGCAGAAGGCACAATGGACT
>CAYVAP010000611.1:0-3457 GCA_964449365.1 uncultured Bacteroidia bacterium | reverse complement strand
ACAACAGGCTAAACTCAGCCAAAACGATATTTATCGCGAGCTAATGGCAAGCTGAGGAGCCTGAAAGATCGGTTGCATGGTATGGGGCTGAGGGGTCTGGCGCTAGCGGAATGATCGCAATTGCGATTGAGCTGCTATCTCAGAGGATAAGGCGTAATAAGAATCCTGCCGGGTGCCGGTCTGGCTGAGGGATAAATAAAGAAATCAGGACTCAACCAAGATCAAGTCCTGTCCTGATGATTATTTCCTTTTCTTGTGACGATTTTTTCTCAGGCGTTTTTTTCGCTTATGAGTAGCGATCTTATGTCGCTTTCTTTTTTTACCACATGGCATAGGTTATTTCAATTTAGTGGAGTGAAACATTAAATTTGGTTGAGCAAGTCTTGAGCGGCCTGCTTTAGCTCAGCATCAGAGGACTCGCTGATAACGGTGGTGAGCAAGGGCCTGGCAGCCTCAGGCTCTCCGAGCTGCGTCAATGCAATGGCCAAGCCGTAGCGAGCCTGCTGATGGCTTGGATCGAGAGAAAGAACTTTTTCAAAGCGCTGCTGCGCCTTGTCAAACTGCCCGGTCTGCAAAGAAAACTGGCCTAGGCGTAGGCTAGCTTCCAGGTTGTCCGGATTGATATCGAGTACACTGCGAATGGTCAAGATGCCCTGCATGGGGGCAGCAGCCTGAATTCGCACTAGGCCCAATGACAAAAGGGCCTCTTCGTTTTTTGGGTCTTGGCTCACAACTTCTTCTAGCCAGCGGGTAGCTTGTTGCTGATAGCGGGCAAGTAAGGAGCTATCACTACGAATGTAGTCTAGCTCGGTGGCACGTTGGCTCAATACACCTGCAACAAGTTGATACGATAGGGTCGACTGCAAAGTTGCTCGCTGGGCGGCGTAGTCTGCGGCATATCCCAGACGATTGCGCTCTTTCAAACGCCGAATCACTGAGTCGAGCAGCACGATTTTCTCGGCGTTTTCGCTTTTTTCGAGCTTTTCCTGCCACTGTTCTAGCTTGGCATCAGGCGCCAACGGAGGAAGCTGAGAGGCCGCTTCATCGGCAACCGTAGCTGGAGCACCTATGGTAGCAGAGGCTTCATTATTGAGGTTGGTTTTGTCAGCCAAAAACAACAATACGCAAAGTACGCTTCCCAAAAGTACAATACCAACTCTAAGCCAAGTATCTCGATTCATAGGATAAGTGATTGTCAGTCGAGTATTTGCTTAATCTTGGGCGGTTCCGTTGTCATGGCTGGGATCAATGTCAGCGCTTTTTACTTTCTCGACAAATACCTTGGCGGGCTTGAAGCTGGGTACATTATGAGCAGGAATAACGATCGACTCATTTTTTGCAATGATGCGACCGACTTTCTCCTTGCGATGTTTTACTACGAAGCTTCCGAAGCCTCGTACGTACACATTTTCACCACGCGCCAAAGAATTTTTCACCACGGAAAAAAATGCCTCCAGTGCTGCCGATACGTCGGCTTTGTCCATCCCCGTCTTCGACGCGATTTCGACGATTACTTCTGCCTTAGTCACAAGATATATGGTTTACAGGTGTAAGAAAGAAACTGGATGGTCTATATTTGCCTCGCAAATTTAGCAGATTCAAAGGAACCACAAAAACATTTTGCGGCAAAAAGACTTGATTCTCTGCTAGATGTTTCCCAATCTCAGGGAGTTGCGGTTCTACTGATATTGGTCTAACGATTCGTAAACTCCTAGTATTTTGAGCATCGCTACTGATCTCATCTCATGGTTTGAGCAGCACGGGCGAGAGTTGCCCTGGCGCGATACCCGCGATCCATACCGGATCTGGATCGCTGAGGTGATATTGCAACAAACCCGGATCGAAACCGGGGTCGGCTATTTTTACCGTTTTGTAGAGCGCTTTCCTAGCGTAGCGGACCTCGCTGCTGCCGAGCTCAACGAGGTGCTCAAGTACTGGGAGGGCTTGGGCTACTACAGCCGGGCACGCAACCTACACGCCGCTGCCCAAATGCTAGTGGACACCTACGCCGGATCTTTCCCTACCCATTTTACCGAGTGGCTCAACCTCAAAGGCGTAGGGCCCTACACCGCCCGAGCGGTGGGCTCCTTTGCGTTTGACAATCCTACCGGGGTGATCGATGGCAACGTGCTGCGGGTCATGGCCCGGGTACTTGGCGATGCTAGCCCCATCAATCAGGCCAAAACGCGGCAGCGCTTTCAGCAGATCATCGACCAGTGGGTCGAGGGCGTTCCCTCTCGCCCCTTCAACTTTGGCATGATGGACCTGGGCTCTACCATTTGCACCCCTGCCCGGCCGGGCTGCCTGCTATGCCCGCTAGAGCAACACTGCGAAGCACGCAAGCAGGGCCTCACCCACCTGTTGCCACACAAGGAAAAAAAGCTCAAGCGCAAAGTCCGCTACTATAATTTCTATCTACTGACCGATCAGCAGGAGCGAGTGGCCATTCGGCAGCGCCCTGCCGAAGGGGTGTGGGGGGGCCTATGGGAGATCCCCAACCAAGAGATCGAGCAGAGCCAGTGGCTGGCGCGGCACGACCCCCACGAGGGAGAGTACCTGGGCAAATTGAAGCACGTCTTCACCCATTTCGATATGATGATTCACATCTTTCGGCTCGCCCCCGGTCAGGGAGCAGATTGGGGTGGATTGAGGTTCATTGAGCCCCAAGAAATTTCTATATTTGCTTTTGCGAAGGCCGTGCTCAAGATATTCGAGCAGACGCTAGGATCTCATTCTCTCGATTGATCGGTCCTGCAAAAGCGTACGAAACGTACAGGCAGCACGAACGGGTAAGGTATCTATGGCGAAATATGGTTTAAACAAGGTCTCGTTGATCGGCAACTTGGGCGTCGCCCCCGCAATGTCTCACACCGATCAGGGCGTCCCCTACACCCGCTTGCGATTGGCCCTCACGGAGCGCTTTCGTATGCGAGATGGTACCTATCAAGATCGCACTGAGTGGGTAGATGTCACCCTTTGGCGCGCTCAGGCTGAGCCCGCCAAGCGACACCTGCGCAAAGGATCGGCCGTGTACATCGAAGGCCGTCTTCGCAACCATAGCTGGGAAACACCACAGGGAGAGCGGCGCAGCCGCCTCGACATTGAGGGCAATCGCCTCATCCTGCTCGATAGCGCTCAGCTAACCGGGCCGCCGCCTTTTCAGAGTGGTGCACCCCAAACGCAGACTCAGCCCGCCGAGACGCAACCCAAATCCTCATCTACTTTCACCCAATCTGATGATGCTGTGGCCCGCTCCGAAGAGGGCGACGACCTGCCCTTCTGCGCCAGAGATGCCACCGGATGGCCCCGATGCCTTCAGCCTTGGGGCGATGTTTCACCTAACTTTTTCATTGTGGACCCCGAGCCTGGGAATTTATGTGATGCCATGCTGTTGCTCACGGACCTGAACCTGCTGACTGGTACCCTAGGTCAGATATTACTGTTTATCGTCCTGATC
>CAYVAP010000610.1:0-3462 GCA_964449365.1 uncultured Bacteroidia bacterium | reverse complement strand
CATGGTGCGAAGGATCAAGCGTAGCGGCATTACTTATTTTTGGATCGTTACTAAGTAGCCAAGTCGATCATCATACCTGTAGTAACTGGCGTATGGTTCACTAAACGACTTGGTTAGCGATTGAGCAAGGGATTGCTGCGTTTGCCTCGCGAAAGCTCTCGATCGAAGGAGGCCAGGATCGCATAAGTGCTGCTAGATGTCCTCCCCAAACCACTGAAGCAGCGTTTTATGCACTCGAACCGTGGAAATCAGGAAAGCTGAGCAGTATATCCCCAAAGTTGAATTACTGGTGTGATGTTTGTAAAATACAGGAAGAAGTGGTCTGGGAGTAAAGCGATCTTGGTACAGCAATCAATCTAAATACAATGGTTTCACAGAATCAACCTCCTATTACTGAAGTGCCCTCAGTTTTTTTCGACCCTAGCTCGCAGTTCAAGCCTGCGGACATGCTTGATTTGCAACCGACCAAAGATATCCTCAGCGCCCTAAAAACTCAGATGGGGCCATCCTTTGACCATTACGAATGGTGGATCTTTGCACACCAAAACGGCAATGCCACGCCTGACTGCCTCCAGCAAGACGCAACGAAGCCTCGTATCTTGATTTGGATGTCTGATGAATTTGGGACAATTTCAGACCACTTAATAGGACATTTCCATGCAGTGTTCAAGAGCTATATTACGCACACCGATGGACATCGTCACTTGTTCCACTTTCCGGCCGGCTACAACTCTCAGGTGGAACAGCACCCATTTAAGCCCATCGAAGAGCGGGAGATCGGTGTGTATTTCAATGGAAACCTGAACCGTAGCCGGGTACCTTTGTACCGAGAACTATCCAATTGGTTGCGATACGTCCCCCCTACCATGGGCGTACCGATGATCGCTTTGCTCAAGCGCATCCCCCACGCACTGAAACTGAACTTTTCAGACTCGCTTCCTGGTGCAGAGATCAATTTCAACCTCGGCTTCATGAATGGCAGCACGCGCGCTTACAGCGAGTGCCTCTCCGAAACCAAAATTGCCCTCTGTCCGCGCGGATTTGTAAGCGCAGAAACCTACCGCTTGACCGAAGCCATGCGTGCAGGATGCGTCGTGGTAACGCAGCCACTGCCCAAAATGCCCATTTATGAAGGAAGCCCTATCGTAGAAGTACCCAACTGGAAGGTTGGCTTGGTAGAAGTCCAAAAATTATTGCAAGATCAGACGCGCCTGAAACAGCTACAAACAGAGACGGTCAACTGGTGGCACAACATGATGTGTGAGGAAGCTGTGGCCGCTCGCATGGCGCGCCAGTTGAGCCAACTGGGCTGAAGAAAGATGGCTCACCGCCAAAATTATCTGATGTACGCATGGAAACACAAGAAAGAGCTCCCAGTTCCAGCCATAATCTAACAACATGGCCACATAGTAACTGCTTAGTTTAGGTACGCTTGCTCACCTCGCGCCTGATCATTTATAGATCACTGCTGACAACGCAGTTGTGCCTCGGAATCAGGGACATAGCCACGAACCCATCACTTATCTAAATACAATATACATTCGGCGATGTAAACCTATTGGGGGTACATTGCCATCCGACCTCGAGCCCACATGGAAAAATTATCTACCCCTATCCCAGGCTGTTACATCTTGCAACCCCGTGTCCTGCAAGACAATCGGGGGAAACTGGTAAAAGTGTACCACGAGGAGACCTTTGCCCAACTAGGCTTACGCACCGATTTTCCCGAGACCTACTACTCGACCTCTCAGCAAGGGGTACTGAGGGGGTTGCACTTCCAGGTGCCCCCGCATGAGCACGTCAAGTGCGTAACCTGTGTGCAGGGCCGTATTTTCGACGCCGTAGTGGATTTACGGGTTGACTCTCCCACCTACGGACAGCACTTTACCATCGAGTTGGATGCAGAGTTGGGCAACATGCTCTACGTACCGGCCGGGTTGGCCCATGGCTTTTACGTGCTGAGCGAAACGGCCATTTTTCTCAACCGCACCACGAGTATGTACCACGGAACCAGCGACGGAGGCATCCACTGGGAGAGCTGCGGCATCGAATGGCCCGTTCTGCAACCGATTACTTCTCCCAAAGACCAGCAGATGCCAACGCTGGCGGAGTTTGACAGCCCGTTTCGGATAGCAGAAACGATCAAATAGCCTAGATTTAGGCATAAAATCCGCTCTAGCCACAATGGCTTGACTTCCGAATCGTGAATCATATGCAATTTCGAAATGATCTACCTTTACCGCTCAGGTAGAATTGACTTCCAAATACCCACAAGTATTGTGGGTTGGTCTAATTGTTCAAGATGAACAGTAAAGCGACTTTTAAATTTGTCATGCCTGGGCAAAACAGGCTTTATGCTTTTTCCCAACAAAACAATTAACTCTACACATGAAAGCAGTCATTTTCGCAGGTGGATTTGGTACCCGGATCAGCGAAGAGAGCGGGGTGCGCCCCAAACCAATGGTGGAAATCGGGGGTAAGCCTATCCTCTGGCACATCATGAAGATCTATTCCCACCACGGGATCAACGAGTTCATCATCTGCTGTGGCTACAAAGGCTACGTGATCAAGGAGTACTTCTCCAACTACTTCTTGTACATGTCCGACGTAACCTTTGACATGGCTCACAACGACATGATGATTCATCGTCGCCACGCCGAGCCTTGGAAGGTAACCCTGGTAGATACGGGCCTGCACACCATGACGGGCGGCCGCCTCAAGCGCGTGGCCGAGTACATCAAAGACGAGCCTTTCTGCCTGACCTATGGCGACGGAGTGAGCGATGTCAACATCACGGAGCTGATCAAGTTTCACCAAGCGCAAGGCACCATGGCCACCCTTACGGCTGTGCAGCAACCTGGTCGCTTTGGCGCGTTTTCTCTCAATGAAGGCGACGCCAAGATTTATCAGTTCCGCGAGAAACCCAAAGGCGATGGCGTCGAAAACGCCAGGATCAACGGAGGATATTTTGTATGTGATCCTGCGGTCATCGACCTGATCGAAGGCGACCAAACCGTGTGGGAGCGCGAGCCACTAGAGCAATTAGCCAAATCGGGGCAGCTTTCTGCGTATCAGCACAATGGATTCTGGCAACCCATGGACACCCTCCGCGACAAGAACGTGCTGGAGAACATGTGGAATGAAGGCCAGGCCCCTTGGAAGGTGTGGGAACAGACAAAAGTCATCGCATCAGCCTGACACTTTGGAATTGAGTAATCGACCTCACCTATATGAACGGTCAGGGGTATAAGGAAATAAGGGATAAGGGTAGGCCGTGTAATCTGCCCCATTTTCAGCCCGGCGTTTTTGAATCCCCCAAAGGGCACTAAATCCCTTTGTTATTGCTGAGTTACAGTGTTTTCATCTTTCAAAATACGCCGGGCTGATTTCCTATCAGATTACACACCCTAGGTGTAAGGGTATCAGGCACTTTGGTCAGCCCCCCACATATTGGCTCACTCA
>CAYVAP010000609.1:0-3463 GCA_964449365.1 uncultured Bacteroidia bacterium | reverse complement strand
CAGCAGCGTGGGCTGATGCTGAGCCGCGAGGGGCGTCTCTGCCAGACGCCACAAGGCTGGCTGGTTTCAGATCAGCTGATCGGGGATTTGTTTATGGATTGAAAGATGTCGTAGAGATTGTCTATTTTGGCGGCTCCATTTGGCGAGCCAAGATGGCTCTTTTCCTAACCCCCACATCTTCTACCTATGGCCAACGCGGCGCAAGATCAACAGGGCT
Organism: uncultured Bacteroidia bacterium; assembly: GCA_964449365.1. Classification (GTDB taxonomy): domain Bacteria; phylum Bacteroidota; class Bacteroidia; order J057; family J057; genus CAYVAP01. The sequence continues at coordinate 3,246 of CAYVAP010000609.1, read as the reverse complement.
TCAGCCTGGCGTACATCTTTCAGGTTACGCGCAAGTACTCCCTCTACATCATGGGCGTGATCGGGGTATCGGTATTGCTTGCGATCATTTTGACCTTGCCTTTTATCTACAAGCCGGAATTTCGCTCTAGTGCGATCATGTACCCTACCAGCTCAGAGCGTTTCGACGTGACCAACGTTTTCGCGGAGGAGCCTGACCTTTACGTGTACGGTGCGGGCAAGGAAGTCGAGAAACTGGAAAATATTGCTAGCTCTGAGGCGGTCAAACTCTACGTGATCGACTCGCTAGATCTGTGGGACGCCTATGGGGTAGACCCCGAGCAGGACGCCTACCCCAAATTCGAGGTGCTGCGCATCTTCGATGGCTACGTGAAGGCCACCCGGGTCTCGGGCCACGGTCTTGAGATCGAAGCCTACGACGTAGACCCCCAGCGAGCCGCTGACATCGTCAACCTGATGCTGCGCCGTACCGATGAGATGAATCGGCAGATGCTCAACGACAACAAGGCCACCATTTTGGCTGCCATGCGGCAAGGGGCTACCGAGATTCAGCGCCGCATGGTCTTGCTCAGTGATAGCTTGTCCCAGATTCGCAGCGAGTACAATGTACTGCGTGCCACCCCGCAAACCGAGCGCATGGTCGAGCAGATCATGCTGGCCCAGGCAGAGCTCGCCGAAGCCGAGGCTGGTCGCGGCTCCATCAGTGCTGCCCAGCGCAAGCTCGACCATCTTACCAAGGCCGATAGCGGTACACCCCTCAACCTGGAGCGCTTCCGCGATGGACTAGACCAAACCCTCAACCTGGAAAACCTGCTGGAGGAGATGGCTACCCATCTGGCTCACACCCGCGAAAAGATCGAATACCTTCGCGCCATGAGCGAGGTAGACTATCACACCACCGTGGTCGCTTCTTATGCGCAACCCTCCGACCGCAAAGCTCGCCCGGTACGCTGGATCATCCTGGTCGCGACCCTACTCATCGCTACCCTGGTGAGTATCTTTGGGGCCGTGCTGGTCGAGTCGATCACTCATATGCTGGAGAGCCGTAGGTCAGTGAAGAGTGATCACTGAACCGTGAACAATGGTCAGTGGTCGATGAAGAGTGATCGAATCTCGAATTCCCTATTCTCAATTCCGAATTTCTCATGCCTCTTTCTCCTGATCCAATGGCTGCTGTCTGGGATCGCATCCCGATGTCGCTGTGGCGCAAGCTGGCGCTGCTGGGGCTGGCGTTGCTGGTCTGGGCCACCGTATTTGGGGCGCTTTGGTTTCGGCAGAATCTGGTGTTCTTGGTTCCCTTGGCGGTGCTGACGGGATTACTGACCATTTACCACTACAAGGCGATCTTTTACCTTCTAGTCTTCACGCTCCCCTTATCGCTGCACGTGGAGTTTGGCGATCTGGCGCTGGATCTGCCCTCGGAGCCACTGATGATGGTGATGCTCTTGGTTTTTTTGCTTAATCTCTTTGCTGGGCGGCAGTTTCGATGGCAGGGAAGAGTATACCCCTTCCACCTGATGATTTTTCTGCTCATCTTTTGGACGGGCTACACCTCCGTACTCTCTGACGATCCGGCTCGTTCGCTCAAGTTCTTACTAGCCAAGCTGTGGTATCTAGCCACCTTCGTCTACTTGGCAGAGAAAATGATAAACGATGAGCTAGACATTCAAAAGATCTTCTGGGTTCTGTTTTGGCCGATTGTAGGGGTGGTGCTCTTCGTGGCTATCAAGCATGCAGCGGTAGGCTTTGCCTTCGGCGATGCCCATCTTATTTCGCGGCCTTTTTTCGTCAATGGGGTGATCTATTCCGCCATGATGACCCTCTTGTTGCCTTGGTTTTGGTTTGCGCGCACTTGGTACACTCCCAAGAGCCTGCAATGGTACCTCATCAGCATTAGTATCGGACTGGTACTCTTGGCTATCCTTACCGCCTACAAGCGAATGGGCTGGCTGGCCGTCATGGTCATGATCGTGGTCTACGTATTGATCAAACGCAAACTGCTGGTGCGAATGCTCTACGTTGGCGTGGTGGGCCTCACCTTGCTCATCACCTACCTGGTGATTGGCAACAATTTTTACTACTTCGCCCCCAACTATCAAAAGACCGTTTGGCACAAGGACGACCTGGAAAGCCACCTATCTGCGACCTTCAATGGCACCGAAATCTCAGGTATGGAGCGCTTCTATCGATGGGTAGCCGCTAAAAACATGGTCGAAGCCATGCCATTTACTGGCTCGGGGCCAAACACCTTCAATCAGGTCTATCAGAGCTATACCGACGATGCCTTTCGCACCTACGTAAGCGAAAATGAAGAACAGTCTACCTGCCACAATTACTACCTGCAAACCTTCGCTGAGCAGGGGGTTCCTGGGGGGATCCTCTTTTTGCTCATCAACCTCTACATCCTCGTGCAGGGCTATCGCGCCTATCACCAGGCCAAAGATCCCAGTCGGCGCTCTATCATCATGATGCTAATGCTCAGTCTGGTAGGCATTCAGATGTTTAGCCTGCTCAACGAGTTGATCGAGGTGGACAAGGTCGGCCCCATATTCTGGCTCAACCTGACCCTCATTCACCAAACCACTCGCTGGAATGAGCAAGATGAAGCGCTCCCGCAGTGATTTTTACCACGACGTGTACGACGTAGTCCGCCTGATCCCAACAGGACGGGTAACCACCTACGGGGCCATCGCCAAGTACCTAGGCGAAACCAGTGGCGCGCGTATGGTGGGCTATGCGCTCAGTGCCTCCTTTGGGCAGCCGGATCTAGCCATCCCGGCTCAGCGCGTGGTCAACCGACAAGGCTTACTCACGGGCAAACATCACTTTCCTGCCGAAAGCCCCATGGCCGAGCGCCTGATGGCGGAGGGCCTCGTGGTGATCGACGACCAGGTGCAAAACTTCGAGCAGGTCTTTTGGGACCCAGCTAAGGAACTGTGGTAAGCCATCATATTGGCTGCTTGGCTGCCAACAAAGTTTGGACTGCGCAGCGGTCGGGCCGGGAAGCACGAGTGCTTCTGGAACGAAGTCAGCGACCACTTTTAGCCTAATCCTGATAAGCTGTCTATCAGCTATTGCAACCTTCGAACTCGTTTCACTAGAGGCACCAAAGGTCGGCATCCTTCATTTTTGGGAACACTGAGCGCAGTGAGCAGTTACATCTATAATTCAAAGTGGTTGATTAGTATAGCTGTTGATTTATTGAATGGCCTTGTTATCAATAAGTTATAGTGTCTTACAACTCTAC
>CAYVAP010000608.1:2941-3472 GCA_964449365.1 uncultured Bacteroidia bacterium | reverse complement strand
GGCGCTGGAGTATGCCTTTGCTCACAGGCTTGCCGACCACGAAAGTCCGCCTGCTATTGTCGCCCCGATACCACATGTCGTCGTCTACGTGCCCGCCGTTGGGGAAGCAGGGCGTATGCTGGGTGATGAAGACGTGGTCGATGTTGTCGTCTTCTTCCAGGGCTTGCAGCCTCTCTTCGAGCCAAGCGAGTTGCTGATCCATGATGTAGCCGTGGATATTGCCACTGCTGAGGGGCACCGCTCCGGTCGAGGGTGCATACCAGTAATCGCTGTTGAGTACGATCACCCCGACGTTGTCGTAGGTGTAGGAGAAAACATTTTCCTCGTAGCTGGGAAAATCGATGCGCTTGGGATCAGGATCGTAGCTTGCGCCGTCCTCGCTGCGGGGGCCATTGCGAGGGCCGACGAAGTTGCGGGCAAATACCGCCTCGGCAGACTCGGTGTCGTAGGGAAACCGATCGATGGTGATGGTGGTTTCGGGGCCTTTGAAGGCCCGCATCAGGGCTTCGTGATTGCCCATGCTGATGTAGA
>CAYVAP010000608.1:0-2931 GCA_964449365.1 uncultured Bacteroidia bacterium | reverse complement strand
GAAGTAATGCCAGAAGGGCTGCACCGCTCTTTTCCAGTTGGCGTATTGCAGATCTATTTCTTCGGGACTGAGCAAGTAGCCATTGATCAAATCGCCAGAAAACTGAAAAAAAGCTGCCTGCTCTTGGGTCGCCAGGGCCATGATTTTTTTCATGATATAGGCATTGGCTCCGTAGATATCGCGCTCACCGCCGCCCTGCCCACTGCGCGAGTCGCTGGCGTAGGCAAAGGTGAAGGCCCCCCGGCTGCCTGGTAAGGGCGCAGTGGTGAAGCGGTATTGCTGCTCATGATCTTTTACCTGTACGGTATACTGGTAGGTGGTAGCAGGCTCTAAGCCCGACACCTTGATTTCGTGCTGTAAGGCGCGCTTCGAAACAATGGGGTTCTCTTTCCCCTCGATGCGTAGCTCCACCTTGGCTTTTTGATTCAACCCCACGGAAATGATCGCCCCCTCTTGACTCACCTGATGAACCAAAGGCCCCTCGATGATGGTAGGAGCGATGCGGAAAGGCCCCGTGCCGGTGAACGTCACACGCCCGTCGTATAGCAGTTGACCGCTCTCATCCATCAGGCGGTAGCCCATGGTACCTTGGCCGCTGGCTTCCCAACCTATCATGTCGTAGCGGCCGCTGAGCTGGTTTTTGATGTCGATGCGAGCTTTTCCGCCTTCGACCTCGGCGTAACGCTTGAAGTAAACCGGGTGTGGGTGACGAGAGTCGCCATAGGGCACGAAGCCGTAATACAGCCGCCCGGTGAGGGCAGGAATACCAAAGTCAAAGCTCAGGCCATCGCTTGTTCCTCGGGGAGCCCCTTGGGCGTCCTCTAGGGTCACGGCGGGAGCGGCGACAATTTCTCGGTACACTTCGCCCTGTACGTCGATGTAGAGTCCATCAGAATCGGCCTTGAGGTTGCTATGGCAAGCCGGGATGCGCTGAGCGGATAGCTCAGCGAAACAAAAAAAGCCCATCAGCAAGGCTACTGATCGGCAGACCATCGTTGGCAGTACAGTTTGCATGGGGGGAAGAGAATTATCAAAATTAGGAGTCAAAATCTCGCGTCAATTACGCCAAAACTCCTACCAAAGCCAAGCCCCAGCCCTTCTCATCGGCCGAGGGTGCACAACCAATCGATGATCTCGGGCACGGGCTGGTTTTCCCAGCGGCTGACCTGGGCAAACCAGCGGCGCAGCACCCGATGGGCCGAGGCGATGATATCACGCGCAGCGACCACCGCCAACTGATCGACCTTGGTAGCCTGCTGCCGAAAGGCTTGTCCTCGCAGCGTAGCGAGCCCCTGGGCCAGTTCCCAGGTAGGCTCGGTCTGCTCAGCGAGATTGAGCAGCTCAAACCAGTGGTTGTGCGAGCGCCCAAAGGCATCCATCATGCGGAAGACCCGCGACTGCTGGGCAAAGCGGCTTTGGGTCTGGCGTAGGTTCTCTTCGATGAACGACAGGATAATGGTCAGGTCGCTTTGGGTCTGCTGGGCGGGAAATTTTTCCAGGATGGTCGATAGCGCCAGCGGCAGATCATACTGCACCATGGCATTGGTCCCCATCACCAGATGCTGAAACACCGTCAGCTCGCTTTGCTGGGTGGCCATGAAAGCCGCCTGCCAGCTCAGGGGGGCCTCGCCATCGGCTTCGAGGTATAAATTGAGGGCATCGAAGTAGCGATTGGCGAGTAGCAAATTGATGGTATCGACCAGCTCGGGCTGCTCGAAGCGCTGCCAGTTGCGCTCGTGGTCGATCTGCTCGATCAAGCGACCAAGCCAAATGGCAAAATACCCCATGGGGCTACCCACGCGCCGCGCCCAGGCAACAATCACCTTGATCTGGGCTTGGACTTCTGCCACCGAGTGGTTGTTGACTTGAACCTGGGGCTGCATGATAGAGAGCTGAACTGACATGATGATATTCGTTGTTCCCGTTTCCTGCTAGGGGATTGAATGCGAAACTCGTGACCAGTAAGCTGTAATTGAAAGCGCTGCTGATCGAGAGCTTATACGAATTTCGAATGGCCAATTCCTTCATTTCAAAGGCACCATTTGTTTATGATGTAAAACGCATGAGTCTCTCAGAAAATTGGTTTCCCAGTGGCAACCGAGAGCCCTGGCCTTTACTTTTTCGCCTAATGTCAAGTAGATCTGGCCTACATGAAAGTAAATTTAGACGCTTGGCGCGGCCACTGAGTGAGCCAATATGAACGAGGGCTGACCAAAGTGCTTGATACCCTTACACCTTATTTCCTTATACCCCTGACCGTTCATACAGGTGAGAGTGGTTGATTGATTGAATGGCCTTGTTATCAATAAGTGATAGTTTCTTACAACTCTACAATCCTTACGCCACGTAGTATAAATGCTGTACCTGACCACCTTATACCCCTGACCGTTCATCTAGGTGAGCCCTACTCGATCATTCCTGCGTAGATGCGGTACATCATGCGCCGCAGGCTCTCGGTATCGCCAGGCTGCCCGTTGATACGCCGCTCGACGTAGTCGACGAAGGCCGCTCGCTCCTCGGACTGATACCGACTGTGCCAGCGGTGGCTTTGATGCAACAAATCATGAGCTACGTACTGATTGGGCCAGCGATGGTACAGCTTGCTTATCTGCGCATCGATCAGCTCGGCCAAGTGTCGAAACCACTCGTTGCGGTTGTGAATGTGCTTCAGCGCTTCCAGATCGGCCTGGTTTAGGGGGGTTCCTACGGCCAGATGCACCCGACCCTTGGGCTCGCGGATGCCCCGGATGATGGCGGTCTTGTCGTCTTTTTCGTAGGGGATGCCTGCCTCATGGTGGACCATCTCCTGGGCTTTGAGGTAGTCGCAAGGCTCATACTCATACGAAATGGCCATCGGCAGCACGTTGAGCCGCAGCACGTGCGCCATACGGTCATGGTCTTGCGCTGCAATACAGAGCATTTTGAGCAAAG
>CAYVAP010000607.1:680-3477 GCA_964449365.1 uncultured Bacteroidia bacterium | reverse complement strand
CTCCATCGAGCCGGGCTCGCAGGTGTGGATGAGCCACGGCGACCATATCCTGCAATTGCCCAAAGGCTACCACCTCATTGGTAGCACCGCGAGCGTAGAAGTCGCGGCGTTCGAGCATGAGAGCCTGCCCATCTACGGGGTGCAATTTCACCCTGAAGTGACTCATACCCTGCAAGGCGATCAGGTCGTCCGCAACTTTCTGCACGAAATCTGTCACCTGGCTCCGGAATGGACCCCGGCCTCATTCATTGAGGAGGCGGTAGCGCAATTGCGCCAGCAAATCGGTGATCATAAGGTGATCTGCGGCCTCTCAGGCGGGGTAGATTCTACCGTGGCTGCGACCTTGATTCACAAGGCAGTAGGTGAGCAATTGACCTGCATTTTTGTGGATAATGGTATCCTGCGCAAAAATGAATTTCCGCAGGTAATGCAGCAATATGAGACCCTGGGCCTCAACGTAATCGGCGTGGATGCGGCAGATCAGTTTTTGGACGCACTCGCGGGGGTAGAAGATCCCGAGCAAAAGCGTAAGATCATCGGGCGAACGTTTATCGATGTGTTTCAGGCTGAGGCTGACAAGATCTCCGAGGTCGACTTTTTGGCCCAGGGCACCATCTATCCCGACGTGATCGAAAGTGTGTCGGTCAATGGTCCTTCGGCTACCATCAAGTCGCATCACAACGTAGGGGGCCTGCCCGAGCAGATGCAGCTCAAAGTAGTGGAGCCACTGCGTAGTCTTTTCAAAGACGAAGTGCGCAAAGTGGGTCGCGACCTGGGGCTAGCCGAATCCTTCATTGGGCGGCATCCCTTCCCGGGGCCGGGCCTGGCCATCCGCATTTTGGGCGCCGTCACCCGCGAGCGCGTGGCACTGCTGCAAGAGGTCGATGCCATCTTCATCGCAGGGCTACGCGAGCACGACCTCTACGATCAGGTGTGGCAGGCCTTTGCCGTGCTGCTGCCTGTGGCCTCCGTAGGCGTGATGGGCGACGAGCGCACCTACGAGCAGGTAGTAGCCCTGCGCGCCGTAGGCAGTCGCGACGGTATGACCGCCGACTGGTCGCGCTTGCCCTACGACTTCCTGGCTGAAGTCTCCAACCACATCATCAACCGCGTCAAAGGCGTCAACCGTGTTACCTACGATATCAGCTCCAAGCCTCCTGCCACGATCGAGTGGGAGTAAGGGGGGTGTCATTTGTCGTTCGGGGGTTTTCGTTTGCTGACTATTCCATTTTCGAGTCTGGTTTCTGCGGCTCTTTTCACCCCCCGTAGCCTCCTCAGGGAGGCATAGCAGCAGGGTTGAGCTTTGCTCAACCGAAGGGAATATCCCCTGGAGCGGGACAAAGGGGGTGAACCTCAACCGCTGCGGGCATGCTTCAGGATGACGATGCGCGGGCTTAGCGTAAGGGAAAGAAAAGAGAGACGTGTTTCAGCAATCAGTATCTGTAGATAAGGGGTAGGGTTCAAAACCCTTGTGAAGGATGAAAAAAGCGATTTTATGATCGCATGATGCCAGTCTCGCTGTTCAAAAAGCGCAGGAAGCATTTTCGGCCAAACAGAACAGCCTACCGCACGCCGTATGCCGTATTCCGGTGACCGTTCACATCGGTGAGTAGTTACGCTGAAGTTATCATATATTAGCGGCATCAATCCGATCATCCTCGGATTGATGCTTTTTTTAGTACCAGCCTCGCCCCCCCAATCGGCTGTTTCATGAGAAATGAAGTGCATGTATTTGCCCCTGCCACCGTGGCCAACGTGGCTTGTGGCTTCGACACGCTAGGTTTTGCTCTGTTGAGGCCCGGCGACGACGTCATCGTTCGCTTTGGGCAGACCCCCGGCTTGACCATCACCAAGATCGTAGGCGACCAGGGCAAGCTACCCTTGGAGCCCGAGAAAAACACCGCCGGCGTCGCCGCTTTGGCCTTGATCAAGCATCTTGGCGTGGTGCAGGGCATCGAGATGGAAATTCACAAGGGCATTCCTATTGGGAGCGGCCTGGGCTCGAGCGCCTGTAGTGCGGTGGCCGGCGCGCTGGCCATCAATGAGTTGATGGGACGTCCCCTCTCTCGGGAAGAGCTACTGCCCTTTGCCCTCAAAGGGGAAGCCATCGCCAGTGGCGGCGACATCCACGCCGACAACGTCGGTCCTTGTCTGCTAGGCGGCATGGTGCTGGTTCGCTCCAATCACGACCTCGATACCATCCAACTGCCTGTACCGGAGCAGCTTTACGCCGCAGTGGTGCTGCCGGAGTTGGAGATTTTGACCTCTACGGCTCGTAGCATGCTGCGCAAAGAGATTCCCATGCACGATGCCATTACCCAGTGGGGCAATCTCGGAGGCATGGTAGCTGGCATCATGCAGGCTGATTATCAACTGATCAGTCGCTCGCTACAAGATGTGATCGCCGAGCCGTATCGCGCAGGGTTGATTCCCGGCTTTTATCGGGTAAAGCAAGCCGCTCTCAACGCCGGGGCTTTGGGCTGCTCCATTTCGGGGGCTGGTCCAGCGGTGTTTGCCCTTTGCCAAGGCGATGAGGCGGCCTTCAGAGTGGGGATCGCTATGCAGCAGGCTTTCGCTGATGAGGGGGTCGTGGCTGAGCGTATCATCAGCAGCATCAATCATCTGGGCGCGCAACGCATTAAATGATTCGTGATTTGTGATTCACCATTACGAATCACGAATCCCTCGTTCCGAATCATTCCCTCCGATACTCGGCATAAAACCAAGTTTTGGGGGCTTTGCCAGGGTCGTCTTGTCCGTAGTATCCCCAGCCGACGATGGCGTAGGTATCACCTTC
>CAYVAP010000607.1:0-670 GCA_964449365.1 uncultured Bacteroidia bacterium | reverse complement strand
AGGGGATCGCGCAGGTCTCTGCCCCAGATGAGGGTGCTGTCGGCAGGGATGCGCCCCTGATGAATCACTTGCTCATCGGGTTTGTTGACCACACAAATCAGGGTATCGCCCCGCACGGTATTGTAGCCGATAGATTCGACGGTCTTCGGTTGGCCATCTTCGCCGGGGTAGGTATCTAGGATGCGTACCCGCTGGTAAAATGGACTCTCAGAGGTGTAAACCTGCTCAACTTGAATCTGACTGCTCACGCGCAGCGGCATACCATCGAGGGCCGCCTTGCTGCGAATATCCGGCCGAGCCGGGCCCTCCGTTTGTCCAGCCTCATGGGTGTACACGGTAAAGGTCCCGCGCCAATGGCCATCCCAAGGATAAAACACCCCGGCCAGGCTGCTGTCTGGCTCAGCCATAGGCTCATCATGAGCCTCGGCGGTCGAGGCAGAAGGGCTATCTTGGCAGCTCATCAAACCCAAAAGAGCCCCCAGAGTCATTGTCAACCTCATTCCGATCAAATATCTTACGCTCATCATGCAACTATATAGCACCAAAAATCCTGATCACAGCGTGTCATTGCGCGAAGCGGTCATGCGAGGACTTCCCCCCGACAACGGTCTGTACATGCCCCAGCGGCTAGTGCCGCTGCCCGCTGACTTCTGGGCCAGGCTGCCCCAGA
>CAYVAP010000606.1:0-3481 GCA_964449365.1 uncultured Bacteroidia bacterium | reverse complement strand
AGGCGTTGAGTTTTTCCAAAAATGCCCGGGCCTTTTGCTCGCCGACCCATTCGGCAATCTTTTTCGCGATCGCATTTTTCTCAAAGGGGGCTTCTTGCCACTTTTTCTTTTCGTTCGCATTCAGGCTTTTGTCAAATATGACTCTGAGCTTTGCGAGAGCTTCATCGTGATATTCGGGGGGAAGATACCCGTTGGGGTTGGCGTCGAGAACCTTCTTCAGATCGTTCTGCCCCTCCTTCTTCTTTCCATAGGTCTCGACCGCTTTTTTGAGGTTTTCAAATGCCTTTCTCTTCTGGTGCAGGTTGACGTCATCCCAATCTGGGCCTGCTGCTGCATCCTCACCATCTTTAGTTTTCTTCTTCTTTCGCTCAAGGGCTTGCAGCAGGTTATCTTTCCACTTTGCGAAAGCAGCATCAAGCTCTATTTGCAAATTCTCCTGATGTGTTTTCCATTTTGCTGCGTACTCAGCTTGAAAGGTAAAGAGTTCGCTCTCACGTATGCAACTGGAAGCCATCTGAGCGATTTCCTCCGTAGAAGTGAGAGAATCGACGGGAGTAGATGTGTGTGGATGTAGCTTGGAATATCGTTCGAGGTACTCCCCTGCGTTACGAACCTCCCGATGCTGATCTGGATCTAGGTATGGACCGCCAACGTAGTTGCTTCCAATCGACATGGCAATCAGTTCTTTCACCTGCTCCGATTCATGCCATTTGGGTTCAGCTGCATTTATCTTGTAGTTCATGTAGGCTTCGAACTGGCCCATGAATTCACGGGCTGGCTTAAGCACAGGTTCCTTCTCCCCTACGGATAAGATTTCAACCTTTTCCTCAATGTCCAGCTTTACCTTGCCATACCCTAACGGCTTGGCCATGCCCAGGCTGTGAAAGGAACGTTGAGTATCGTGAAAGGTGATGGCACTTAGCAAGGCCCCTAACTCTATGGGCCTCAGGTTATGAAAGCGTATGTCAAAGGTGAAGGTAGCTCCACTCTTGAGGGGTTTGAATTGGGTCAGAATTTTGTCGCTCTTGGCATCTGCAGGCTTAGGACTATGCTTGGTTCCATCTGCCAAAACAGGATACCGCTTCCAACCTGCAATCTCAACCTCTTTGTCTCGAAGCGTTGAGTAAGAGGATGTGATGCCACTTTTCCCATTTTTCTGCACAATGTAGTTCGGGAAAAATGAAGCTTTGGGGCTAGACAACACCTCCTTTTTGACCTCATCTTCTTCTGCTTCCCCATCCAAAAAAGCATGCCCAATGTGAACTCGCCCTTTCAACGCTTCTTTCCCCTCTATGCTCCCAAAGATGGCTTCGGACAGATCCCGGTTTTTATGCCCATCTTGGTGCATATTAATTGCCTCCTTGATAGAATGCTTGCCGGGAAGCTTGTATAGAAAAGATAGGCCAAGGTGCTTTACCCGTTCCTTTCCGCGCCATGTTTCCTTTTGAAAAAATACGGGGATACGCTTGCCATTTTCTAATTCCTCCCGGCGCTTTTCCCAGTCAATGGACCAACGATTCTGATCATATTCAAAGTAAGCGTCGAAAAAGCCTTGCATCACCTCCGACTCAACCTCCATGGAGTTTTCCTTCTTCCAAAAGATGAATTCGAGGCGTTTTGAGCCTTCACCTACGCCGGGCTGACCAGTGAAAACGATTCGCCCAGTTTGTTCCGCTCCTTCTTCAATTCGGTATAATTTTCCACCGGGAGTGTCTTTGATGAATGCAAAATCCCTTTCTAACGCCAGTTCTCCAATTCGATCGTATTTTGCTTTAGCAGCTTTGTCCTCGTCATTTGCACCATCGAACCCCCCTCCCGGAGAAAAAAAAGTGGCAAAATCCGTCCCCAAACCATCATCGATATCTTTGTGGGAGATTCTACCCGGCTTGGCGTATCCCTCAATCACATATGTATCCTCTCCAACCTTTTTCAACCAACCACCATAGAGATCCTTAACCTTAAAATGGTTGCGATAAATATACTCCATTGGCTTTGACAGGTCGCGGAACGCAGTTCGATGATCATTCACCTTCCCCTCCATCCGGCCAAAGCTCAAAATCTCCAGCACCGAGCGGATCATGCCCTTGAGGGAAGTGCCGGGAATGAAGTAGCGCCCATCGGCTGTCTGGCTGAAGGTATGAGCCTTTTGCTGCACGCCGTCCACGTAATTGTCTTCGGCGGCTTTCTGCCCGATGCCATCGCGCACGAAGATCGGGCTCATGGCGGTGAGTTTGACCTCTATTTTGCCAGAGAGCCCATCTTTGAAGGGCACGTCGTGGCTGATCTGGTCGATCCAGTGGGGGGAGACCACCCGCTGGTTGAAGGGAACGAAGTTATAGGGGGCTTTGATAACGGTCATGATTGGGGAGATTTTTGGGAGTTAAATCCTGCGAAGGCGGTCCAGGCGGGGACCAGTACCTCCATATCGGCGCAAAAAGCGTCTGGCTCAGGCTGCCAGGCTTCGATCACCCGGAAGTTGCGGCCTTCCAGGTCGTGGCCCAGGTAGGTCCTTTTCTCGTGGGGGATGGCGTCCAGTTGGCTCAGGTCGATGCGGGTTACCTGATACTGCCCCTCGACGTGGCGCACTTGGATGCTCAGCTTCGCGTCAGCCGAATAAAAATTCGCCTCGACCACAAAGGGCAGCTCGGTGAACCAGCCATGCTGGATGGGCTCGCCCGTGATGATCTCGGGCTTCTGCTTGTTCGAGTACCAGTAGTACCCCTCGAAGTTGACATCGGTGGGGAGGTCCTGTATGCTAATGGGTTGATATGCTTGACTCATGAGGGCTGGTTTAGGGTTTCGAAGGTACCTGCAAACAGGCCGTGGCCTTTTTGGCTGCTGCCGCCGAGGGCGAGGTCGCCGTGGCAGAGGTCGTGCAGGGCGGCTTCCCAGGCAATTTTAACTTGTTCATCCTGCAATGCCTCGGCCCTGACGTAGATGTCCAGTTTCACCTCATCGGCAGTTACCACCTTTTGCTGAAAGAGCATGCCGTCGCGGGCCCCGCCGGTGAAGCGGTCGATGGAGACGTGGCTGAAGATTTTTTCCTGTACCTTTTCCGGCTCCAGATACACATCTTCCAACACCACATGCCCGCGCTGACCGTCGTTCTGATTGTCGTCGGTGGTGGTGGCGTAGCCAAACAGCTTTCTCACCGCCTCATTGGCTTCGCCTTCGGGCAGTTTATTCGGTTCGTAGTTGTCCCGGTAATGGGTCAACTGCGCTTCATAGTCTTGCCAAACCTCAGACTCCGGCAAGAGGCGGTCCAGGTCCAGGGCTTCGATCTGCTGCCGTAGCTTGTCCCATTCCGGCGAATCGGCGGGCAGGTCCAGGTGGTCGAGATCGACCGGCAGGGGCAGCGAGGCCATCACTTGCTCGGTACTTACCTGCGGCAAGGGGGCGGTTTTGGTATCGCCGTTGAGGTAGTTGCCCACCAACCGGTTGTAGTGCCAGGCTACCCGGTGGGAAAGGGCACCTTTCACAG
>CAYVAP010000605.1:0-3484 GCA_964449365.1 uncultured Bacteroidia bacterium | reverse complement strand
TTAGAACACAAAATCGAGGTCAGGAGACTCCGCTGTCCTCTTGACACGGTGCAGGACAGATAGAAAAGTCACAGGTATTTATCAAGCTGAGTGAAAAATTATCGGAATTTTCTGGTAATTCTTTATGAACTAGATTTTTATTTTGATATTTTCTGAATGATTGGAAAGAACCATCATTCGGTTGCCTTTACCCTTAACCTAATTACATGCGATCACTTTTACTCATGGCCCTTGGAGCCATGCTCATGGCCTCCCTTCAGGCCCAGCCCTTCGATTTCGAGACCGAAGTTTCGGGCAGCACCGGCACGTTTGTCAACGGGTGGATCGGTGCGCCTACCACGGGCTTTAGCTGGCGCGCCGATGTGGGCGGAACGGGCTCGCCAGGCACCGGCCCTGCCGTCGATCATACCCTTGGCACGGCTACGGGCGTGTACATGTACACAGAAGCCTCCGCGCCTGCGGCAGCAGGCGATGTCGCCACCCTCACGAGTCCCACCCTCACCCTCACAGGACTGGCCTTTCCTGCGGTTGAGTTTTGGTACCATAAATTCGGTGGAAACATGGGCGACCTCTACGTCGAGATCAACGACAATGGCAGCTGGGTGGTACTCGACTCCATCATTGGTGCTACCCAAGGAGCCGAGGTAGCCCCCTGGCTGAGAAGATCAGTGTTCATTGGCGGTTATGGCAATAGCGTAGAGGTGCGCTTTCGGGCGGTCTGTGGTGCTGGTTTTACGGGCGACATGGCGATTGACGACGTCGGCCTCATTGACTTGCCTGCCTTTGATGGATCAATCGAATCAGTCTACACCACCAACGAATACGTTCAGTACCCCCTACCGCATGCCCCCACGGGTACCTTTGCTGGCGGGACGGTGACAAACCGAGGAGGGGATACCCTGACCAACCTACGCCTGATCGTGAGTGCGGGCACCTACCTAGACTCTGCCACCCTGCCGACTTTGTTGCCAGGTACAGGCGCTACGTTACAGTTGACCAGCCTTATCCCTCTAGCCTTTGGCGCCACGATCCCCACTTATACCCTGGTGAGTGATCAGCCGGATGCCAACCCTGGAGACAACTTCGCCACCGGTGATCCCGTCGTGATCTCAGACACCGTGTACGCCCGCGATGACAGTAGCTTCACGGGCTCTCTGGGCATTGGGCCAGGTACGGAGGGGGTTATTGGCCAAAACTTTGAGATCATTCAGACTGATACCCTGACGTCGGTATCGTTCTTTTTGAATGCACCGCCCAAAGATCAGAAGATTTGGGTGGACATCTACACCTTCAATAATGCCCCTTCTACCATCATTGGTACCAGTGATACCTTGGTGATTCCCAGTGATTCGGCGGCCGCCGGGGTATGGTACACCCTGCCAGTATGTCCACTCGAGTTGCTGCCGGGCACGTATTTTTTGGGGGTGAATGAAGGCGATAGCAACATCACCTTGGGCAGCACGACTAGGTACTTCGTGCCCAATTCCTCTTGGGTGATCTTTGCAGCCAATCCTTGGCAGCCCTCAGAATTTTACGGCTTTTCGGTGGCCTATCTCCTCCGTGCCAACTTGGGCAGGCCCAAGTTGCTCGACCTCGACCTCGGCCCTGACACCACCATCTGCGCGCGCGATGAGATTACCCTTGATCCTGGACCTGGCTTTCTTGATCCGCTGTGGTTTGGTCTCGTCGATACCCCCACCATCACCATTGGTGCCAACGATTCCGCTTTCGTGGTGGCTCGCGGCATCAATGGCTGTACCTACACGGATACCATCAACGTTTCTGCCTTCCCGATCGCCGATCCTGGCCTCGACGATTCGCTAGAGCTGTGTGTAAACAAGGGTCAAGTAGGGCTGATTGACTTCCTCGGGGGCACCCCTGATGCGGGCGGTACCTGGGTAGATGATGACAACAGCATGGGGCTGGTTGGTGGCGACTTCGACCCCACCCTCAGCGATACCGGTACCTATAACTTGACCTACACCATCATTGACACCTGTGGCTACGACTCGAGTGCGACGCTGACCATTTCGGTACTACCCGCTCCGGCTGGCGCAGACGCGGACTCGACGGTCTCGGACACCAGTCCTGTCGTTGATCTCAGGGCTTTGCTCAGCAGTGATGCCGACACCACTGGCACTTGGAGTGATCCTGCCAACTCCGGAGGACTTACCGGTAGCAGCTTTGACCCATCAGCCGTAAATGCTGGCGTTTATTCCTTGCTCTACATCAGCCAGAGCGAGGAGTGCGGCCTCGACTCCGCGACCGTAACCATCACGGTAGAACTCGGTAGCAGCATCAAGGGCCTCAGCGCCCTGTCCTTCGGCTTATACCCCAACCCCAACCAGGGCGAGTTCAGCCTCAGCTTTACCCCAGCCACGGCAGGCACCAAAACCCTTGTGGTGCTGGATCAGTTGGGCCGCCAGGTCTATGAGGAAGTGATCACTGGGGCCGCCACCACGCACCGCATCAACCTCGGCTCCCTGCCTCAAGGCATCTATTTGCTGCGAGTCAGTACCGACCAGCGGTCGGGTCAGCGTCAGATGGTGATCAAGTGAACCCCTTGATGACCAGACCTCTGAGCTAAGCTTAGGTAGGCTGGCTCAAACCAAATCACCCGCGTCAGCATGAGTTGGCGCGGGTGACGTGTTCATGGTGCTTGGTCATCCTTCGATAAACTCCCAGGCGGAGCGATAGGCTCCAATGCCTTCCACGTAGTCGAAGAAATCGCGGTAAAAGGGATGCTCACCCAGGGTCGCGCTATCGCCCACCACCACCAGCTTTTGGCGGGCGCGGGTGAGGGCCACGTTCATGCGGCGAATGTCGCGCAAAAAGCCGATTTGGTTACGCTTGTTGCTGCGCACCAGGCTGATGTAGACCACATCGCGCTCCTGCCCCTGAAAGCCATCCACCGTGTTGATGTTGACATGATCAGCAAAATCGGCCAGCATGGGGCTGTTTTGAAGCTGCTGGTTGAGCTGGCGCACCTGCTCCTTGTAGGGCGTGATGATGCCCACCTTGAGGCCCTGCTCTAGCCGCTCGGGCACCTGGCTCTGGATGCGGTTGAAGAGCATAGCCAAATCACGCAGCAGCAGGTTGGCCTCCTCGGGGTTGCCCGTGCTGAGGGTCTGCGGATGTTTGGTCTCGCCAAAGCCACAGCCCGCCGTATCGATGAACTCTAGCGGCTCGATGCCCGGACCCACCACGTGCTGCCGCACACGCTCGTCGGCGATGAGGCGATTGTCATAAAACTGCTGCCCGCTGAAGCGCATAATCTGCTCATGCATGCGGTATTGCTGCTCCAACATCACATCGACGTGTTTCTCCTCCTTGACCTGCTCGAAAAGGGTGCGCGATAGGCCCTCTTTGCCCGCCTCCAGCGACTTGACCGTGGGTGGCAACTGACAGTGGTCCCCGGCCATGATCACCCGGTAGGCCCGGATGATGGGAATCCAGCAGCCCGGCTCCAGCGCCTGCCCGGCCT
>CAYVAP010000604.1:0-3489 GCA_964449365.1 uncultured Bacteroidia bacterium | reverse complement strand
AGGTGACTCAGTTTTTTTTCTGTAACCCTGGCATTCTGCACAGCCTACTTATACCCCTGACCGTTCATATAGGTGAGGGAGGCAAAAAAAGAAGAGCGCCCAAACGGACGCCCCCCGGGGATTGACAGAAGATGAAACTTAGCGCAACCACACCCGCTCACTCGCGCGCAGCGACCCCTGCTGCAGGTGTAAGAGGTACAAGCCCGTCGGCAGGGCGGAGAGGTCGAGCGACATGGCCACAGAGCGAGCCTCGGCTTGGCCGCGTAGGAGGCAACGACCCTGCACGTCGAGCACTTGCCAATCGACCGCGCCAGGCTGCCAGGCCACGCCGTCGATCAGGATGCGACCCTGGCTGGGATTGGGGTAGACCCGCAGGCTGAGGGCCTGATCAGAGGAGGGGAGATCAGTGGTGCCCTGGCTGGGGCCTTGCCCTTGGGGGCCATTGCTCAGGATGCTGGTTTCATCGCCAGCCAGGTAAAAGGTGTTGGGACCGCTCATAGCGACGGCGTTGATGAAAAGCGTGCCGTCGAAGCTGTTGTCGAGGGCCGGGTCGAGGTAGTCCGCCCCCACCTGCGTCCAGGTGGCCCCGCCGTCGCTGGTCTGGTGTACTTCGAAAAAGAAATCGTTGTAGGCCACGCCATGCTCGCCGTCGAAGAAGTGGCTCACCGCGCTGCTCTGCCCCAGGTCCGTCCAGGTTACGCCGCCGTCAGTGGTCTTGTGGACAGTAAAACCGATGGTCGCGTAGCCCACACTGGCGTCTATAAAAGAGAGGCTTTCGAAGTCGGCGCTGCCGCTGTAGATTTCGCTCCAACTCACCCCGCCGTCGGTAGAGGCGTACAACTCGCCGTCGTGGCTGGCAAAAAGGTTGGCGGCATCGACCATGGCCAGGTGATCAAAGGCACTCAGGCCCGTGGGCATCGTGATATCCACGAACGTCCAGCTTTGGCCCCCGTCGGTGGTGAGCGCAGCCGAATCCAGCCCAGTGAAAAACGCCCCGTAAAGAATGACCCCTGCCTGCTCATCCGCAAACACCGTCTGCATGAAGGGACTGCTGAGGCTACTCAGGTCGCGGAAGCTGCTCCAGGTCGCGCCGCCGTCGGTGCTCTGCACCAGAAAATTGGCTCCAAATGCCCTGTTGCAAGCCACTGCCTGGGTGGACGAATAGGGGTAGATGAACGCGTTGTCGCCGCTGAGGTTGCTCACCTCCTGCTCGACCAGGTTCCAGTTGGCCCCGGCGTTGCTGGTGCGGAAAAGCTGCTCGCCAGCGGTGGCTGCCCCCTGATCGGCGTCGAAAAAGCGAATGTCAGAAAGCGTCAGCATGGCTGGCACGGTCAGCATCTCCCAGGTTTCTCCTTGATCGGTCGACTTGGCCAGCAGGCCATCGCGGCCATAGAGGAAGGTGGTGCGGTCCGCATCGTCGAGCACCACCAGGTTGCGCAGGCGAAAGTCGATCTTACCGCCTATGTCGGTGATGGGGACGGAAGTCCAGGTCTGCCCCCCGTCGGTGCTGCGGCGCGGGCCGTATTCCAGGCTTGGCTCGTTGCTGTCGCAGAGCAGCAAGGCGGTATTGGCGTCGTAGTAAAAGGCATCGAAGATGCCGCGGTTGTCGGGAATATTGTCCGAGAGGTCTTCCCAGGTGGCCCCCCCGTCGGTGCTGCGGTAAAAGCGGTCGCCTTTCCAGAAGTAGGCCGTTTGCCCATCCAGGCCACGAATAAACGGCTCGCGCTGGTTGCTCTGGGGCAGAGGGCTGACCAGGTTATCCCAGGTGGACCCGCCATCGACGCTGCGGTAGATGCTGTCTTGGCGGCTGGCCCAGATCACATTTTCATTCAGGATGTGGGCCTGCTCGAAGTTGGGCGAATTGATCAAGCTCCAGCTCTGGCCCCCGTCGGTGGTCTGGAACAGGCCGCCACCGTCCGCCACCAGGCCGTTCTGCTCATCGGCAAAATACACCGCCATCTGAAAGCGCGTTCCGCTTTGCGGGGTTACGCTCCAGTTCACCGTACCAAAGGAAAAGTCGCCCGTCGGCTCGATCACGCTCCAGGTGGCCCCGGCGTCGGTGGTCTTGAGCAGGGTATCTTTGTTGTAAAAGGCATAGCCGATCTGGGCATCGGCAAAGCAGGTGCGCGACACGTGATAGGGCAACTGCGCCCAGGTAGCCCCGCCGTCGGCGCTGCGCCAGGTGCCGTCCATCTCGTCCAGTTCGGGAATCAGGATCACGTTGGCACTGGGCGCGTTGACGCCCCGCAGGTCAAAGCCAAAAGGTGCAGGCAGTTGGTGGACCAACTGGGCCTGCAGGCCAGGCATCAGCATCAGCAGGCTAAGCAAGGAAAGGTAAGTGCGAAGATTCATCGGTTTAGGTTCTAGCGTAGCAGAAAAAGAGGTTGTGCTGATCTCTGTCCGCAAATTGGGCTGATCCTCGCTCTGGCTGCTTCCCCAAAACCAGGGAAAATGCGACGAAAAAAGGGGAACCGATGTCGGCTCCCCTTCTACGAACGATGGCATAACTTCGCCACTCCGCTTGCTCTTGCCCGGTCCGCGTTCCACATTTGCTGACAGGGGCCGCGCCAAGCGGGCATGTTTACTACGAACTTCGAACAATGGATTTCGAAACTTCGAATACCAACCCCCACCCAAAGTACGAGCCGAAACCGAGGTTTGGCAGGCAGGGGTAGGTAAATGATAAATTCCTCTCAGACTTGCCCCCTCATCTCAACCGCCGACTATACGCCAGCAAGAAATCTTTGCTCTCGGGATAGTGCTGCCAGCTTTCTCCCGCCAACTCCAACACCTGACCGGGGTAGTCGTGGATGAGGCCATACTCATGGGTAGCCATCAAGATGGCCGTACCCTGAAAGCAGATCTTGCGCAGGATGTCCATGATGTGCTGCGCAGCGTGGGGATCAAGGTTACCCGTGGGCTCGTCAGCGATGATCACGGCGGGGCTATTGATCAGGCTGCGGGCAATGGCCACTCGTTGCTGCTCGCCCCCGCTGAGCTGATGCGGCATGGCGTCGCGCCGCCCGGTCATGCCCACTTGTAGCAGTACCTCATTGATGCGGCGCTTGATCTCGGTGCTTTTTTTCCACCCAGAGGCCCGCAGCGCAAAGCGGATGTTTTGGGTGACGTTGCGGTCGGGCAGCAATTGGTAGTCCTGAAATATGATGCCCAGCCGACGACGCAAAAAGGGAATCTCCTGCCGTGGCAGATCCTGCACCTGATAGCTCTCGACCTGCACCTGGCCTGCATCGGCGCGTTGGTCAGCGTAGAGAATACGCAGCAGCGTAGATTTACCCGCTCCGGTGCGCCCCACCAGGTACATGAAGTCTCCAGGAGCCAGCGCAAAGCTGACCTCATGCAAAATGATCCTTTCGCCGTAGCTGAGCGATACCTGATCGACGGAGATGACGGGGTGGGGGTGATTCAAAATTCGTGATTTGAAATTCGTAATGGGGTGGTCGGGGGGATCGGGGGTGATCGGGGTGATCG